>CAZYHH010000066.1:0-12472 GCA_964647295.1 uncultured Pseudomonadales bacterium | reverse complement strand
GGGAAGAATACCCGGCACCTGAGGTCGAGCTCAACTCAGCGATTGCCAAACAATACCTCGAGCGGGCGAAACAAGAACTCGGCATTTCAGTTTGGCCTGATTTGGTGCTGCTCACCGGCGATACGCCGACGGCTAACACCCAATCAGAATGGCTTCAGGGCGTGTTAAAGAACAAACTCGATCTTAATATCAAAATAGACAAGCAAATTTTCAAACAACGTTTAGCAAAAATGACTTCCGGCGAATTCGACATGGTGATGGCTGGATGGGGACCAGACTACGACGACCCCTTAACTTTTGGCGATCTTTTCGCCTCCTGGAATCTGAACAACAGAGGCCGTTATGCAAATCGTGAGATGGATAACGCCATAGAAATTGCGCAATCTTCAACTGATCCAAAAGACCGCATAAAAGCCTTCGACGCGATACAACAAATCATCTTTGACGAGGCCGTCATCCTTCCTATGTATGAAAGAGGACTGACTTACGTTATACACCCACAGCTCAAAAACGTTAAACGAAGAGTCCTCGGGGCCTCCACCGACTACACGAAGGCTTACGTAACATCCCCTCCCTAGGATAGAATTTAAAATTGCATAGCGAAATCATCCGATAAATGTGGGCTTATACACTAAAACGAATCCTCCAAGGGGTTATCACTGTCTGGTTCATAGCAACCGCAACCTTCTTCGGTATGCACGCCGTTCCTGGGGATCCTCTATCCGGCGAAAAAGCAGTTTCTGAGAAAGTGCGCACAAATCTTGAAATCAAGTACGGCCTAAACAAGCCATTAGCGGAACAATATCTAATTTATCTAAAGAATCTACTACTGGGGGATTTCGGGATCTCCTACACTCAAGAGAACAGGAGCGTCAACGACATCATAAAAGAGCACTTCCCCATTTCAGCGAGCCTAGGGATTCTATCGCTGATTTTCGCAAGTATAAGTGGCGCCTTATGGGGAGCACTCACGGCTCTCTATCGCAATAAATACCCTGATGTAGTCATCATGTTTATGGTCATTCTCTGTATTTCTATTCCTTCATTTGTCTTTGCCGCGATTAGCCAGCTCTCCCTGGTCAACCTCAACAGTCTTTTCAAATGGTCAATTCTTCCCGTTGGCGGATGGGGGACGGTCTGGCATATGGTTGTTCCTTCTATTGTCCTCGGTCTTTCCACCATGGCTTATCTTACTCGGTTAATGCGATCATCCATGTTGGAAATAGTGAACTCGGATTTCATTCGAACGGCCTTTGCGAAGGGCATTCCTCCTCAACGCATATTTTTGCGACACCAACTACGAAATGCGGTGCTCCCTCTAGTGACAGTCTTAGGGCCCAGCATTGCTGCGATCACGACAGGAGGGTTTGTCGTTGAAATGATCTTTGCGATTCCCGGGCTCGGTAGATATTTTGTGCAAGCCGTGCAACAACTTGATTATACGGTCATCATGGGGACGACTGTATTTTACGGCGCGTTTCTCGTGTTTATGGTGATCATCGTAGATCTAATCTATGGCTTGATAGATCCACGATTAAGAATAAATTCATAGCACGGTCCCATGAGCATCAGCGATATTTCTTTTAACCAGACGACCACCTCATCTCAAACTATTTTTGAAGGCCGTCCGTCCGTCTCCTATTGGCAAGACTCTATCAACCGATTCCAAAAAAATCGTCGATCATCTTTTTCGGGCCTCTTTGTCTTATTCCTCATACTCTTTTCGACGGTTGGCCCATTTATTTGGTCCATCGACCCCACTCTACAAGACGTTTCTCAAATCAGCCAACCGCCCTGGGCAGATCGCACCGTGACCATAATTCAGGAAGACTCTGAAAATCGAAAAGCATCAAACCACCAAGTCGATTCCTTTCAATTTGTTGGTCAACCAAATACGAAGGTCGTCCATCTGCAATGGCCAATCGACGACAACAACGCGACCTATCAGCTTTACCGCAGTATCGTTCCCATTTCCAGCGATCAGGCTCTAGGCCTGCCACTTGCCAAGCTCGCGTCCGGAGAGAACCATTTTTTTGACAAACTCAACTTAAAGCCCAAGACTTACTATTATAGTTTGGTTGCAAATCAAGAAAAAAGTGGGAGCAAAAAACTATTCACGATCTCAGTCAAACCGAGAAGGGTTCTTTTTTTAGAGGAAGCAATCCAAAGAGGCTTAACCTCTAATCAAGACAAAAACGCCTACACCTCGCTTTACTCGCTTTCGCTGCATCCTTTAGGAACCGACTATTTAGGTCGAGACATGTTGGCCAGACTAATGCATGGCGCCAGAATTTCTTTGTTTATCGGTATCGCCGCCCCCCTAGTGTACGTTCTCCTAGGCGTGATCTATGGAAGCTTGGCTGGCTTCCTTGGAGGAGCCTTCGATCAGATCATGATGAGATTCTCTGACTTCGTAGTCGCTCTACCCTTTTTACTTTTTATGATTTTATTTAAAGTAGTTTTTGGCATTGGCCCAGGGGAAAGTGGTGTTGTTCCTATGATGATTGCCATGGTCATTCTTTTGTGGCCGGCAACCGCAAGACTTATCCGAGGACAAGTCCTGGTGATCCGAGAAGAAGCGTATGTCAATGCCTCTAAGCTACTCGGAGCCAACAACATCTACCTGATCGCCCGACATATGATTCCGAATACTCTAGGCATGATCATGGTCAACATTACTTTTGCAGTGCCAACGGCAATCTTTACCGAAGCATTTCTCTCTTTTATCGGGATGGGGGTATCGCCACCCACCCCATCCTGGGGAGCTATGTGTAATGAGGGTCTTAGAACCATGCTGACGAGTCCTCACGAGCTTTTGTTTCCAGCAATACTGATTAGCGCCACTGTTTTATCATTCAACCTTCTAGGCGATGGCCTGAGAGATGCTTTTGACTCAAAACTTAGGAATGTCTCATGAGCGAAGCCGTGCCACTTCTTTCGGTCAAGAATCTCGAGGTCAATTTCGCCACAGATGGTGGAACAGTCAAAGCGGTCAGGGATATTAGCTTTTCTATTAGCCGAGGAGAAACGTTAGCCGTCGTAGGCGAATCAGGATGTGGTAAGTCCGTCACCGTCCAAAGCGTTATGGGACTACTCTCTTCTCCTCCCGCTGACATTAATGCTTCCGAGATCAAACTGATCGAGCAAAACATCCTAACTAGCACAAGAATCAACGGGAAAGAAATACGCGGAAATGAGATAGGCATGATATTTCAAGATCCCATGACCTCGCTCAATCCCACCATGAAGATTGGAAACCAGGTGGCGGAAACACTCATCGTCCACCGCGGATACTCACGAAAAACTGCTCAGCTTAGAGCAATAGAACTACTCGATCTCGTTAAGATCCCCGAGCCAGCCGAGAGGGCAAGACAATACCCTTTTGAATTTTCCGGCGGAATGTTACAGCGCGCAATGATTGCCATGGCTATCGCCTGCGAGCCGAAGCTACTAATAGCCGACGAACCCACGACAGCGCTCGACGTGACAATTCAAGCCGAAATCCTTGAACTACTCAAGGAGCTCCAGTCTTCCAATGGAATGTCCATCATCCTGATCACCCATGATCTCGCCGTAGTGGCCAAGATGGCCGATCGAGTCGTAGTTATGTACGCCGGGAAAATCGTCGAAGAGGGTTCCTGCGACGACATTTTCTATCGATCAGCACACCCTTATACGATTGGCTTAAAGTCTGCCATGCCACGCAATCAGAGGGGCACTCATGTCGATTTACTGCCCATCGATGGCTCGCCGCCTGATTTATATAATCCACCTGGAGGATGCGGATACGCGGAACGTTGCTCGCACAGCATGGAGATTTGTCTTTCTGAACAACCCCACAATTTCACGATAATGGATAACCATCGATCTGAGTGCTGGTTGCACCACTCAGAAAACCCACAAAAAATCGATGGCATGTTTTACTCACCCTCAAAAATCGATCGCTAATAATGGAATCAATACTCGAAGTCCGAAATCTCGTTAAACACTTTAAGACAAAGGAGAATTCGACGGTACATGCTGTAGACGGAGTAGATTTCTCAATGTTCAAGGGAGAAGTTCTGGGTTTGGTTGGAGAAAGCGGGTCCGGAAAATCTACTCTAGGCAAAACACTACTAGGTCTGTTAGAAAAGACCGAGGGCCTTATTCAATACAAAGGCCAATCACTACCAAAAAAATACAAGACCAAGGACTTTCAAAAGTACTCCAAAATTTTTCAAATGGTTTTTCAAGACCCGTACTCATCACTTAATCCCAGAATGACAATTGGTGAAATCATCGGCGAAGGCATGAAACTCAACCAAAACCATAGCAACGAAAAAGTTAAAGAGGAGGTAACAAAGTGGCTTGCGCTGGTTGGACTCCAAGAAAGTCATGCCTCGCGTTATCCGCACGAATTTTCTGGCGGGCAACGGCAGCGAATTGGCATTGCGAGAGCCCTCATCCTGCAGCCAGAATTTCTGGTTTGCGATGAACCCATATCTGCGCTCGATGTTTCCGTTCAAGCTCAGATCATCAGGCTTCTCGATTCTCTGAGACAATCCCTTGATCTGACTATCCTATTTATCGCCCATGATTTATCGATGGTCAGATACATTAGCGACCGAATGGCAGTGATGTACTTAGGCGGTTTAGTCGAAATCGGTAATTCAGATGACGTGTTTTTTGAACCTAAACATCCCTATACACAGCTTCTAATCTCTTCCAATCCAGAGCCAGACCCAATCACAGAACGACAGCGTGGCCGACAAACCTTAATTGGTGAAATCCCTTCTCCTATCGATCTGCCAGCGGGGTGTCGTTTTGCCAGTCGATGCCCAAAAGCTCAAGATATCTGTCGGGCCAGCCGACCAGAACTTGCTAAATTAAATGAAGAGGGCTCAAAGGAGGAAAGGTGGGTTGCTTGTCACCTAGTACCTAAATAACAAGCAACCAACTGGATACTAACTAGAGTCAGAAACTAGAAGGATCGGCCACCTCGGCCGCCGCCGCCTTCCTTGCTCTTTGCTTCGTTAACTCTCAACGCGCGACCTTGCATGTCTTGACCATTGAGGGCCTCAATCGCCTCATCTGCTCCGTTTTCCATTTCAACAAAACCAAATCCACGGGACCTACCTGAGTCTCGTTCAGTAATCACAACAGCTGAAACGACGGATCCATATTCCGAAAATGCATTTTGAAGGTCCTCATCCGTTGTGGCCCAGGCAAGGTTACCTACATATAACTTCTTCACTAGCTACTAGCTCCTAATTCTAAATCGTGCAAAAGGGACAAAATGTCCCACCTTTGTCATTATGACATTCATCCGCCGATTTAGACTAGTCAAACAGGCCGAATCGGAAAACTTAGCGCTAGCCTACGCTAACAGGATGGTTACTACAATGGCGTTTTAGATAATATTTGTCGGCCGATCGACCCCAAACATCAAGGAATAGTTTCGTTGTTAACGTAGTCGATTCAACCACTTATCTCGCATTCGGAGCATCGAGCCTTCGTCGGTATATTGCTCAATGTCTGTTATTTTCACCCACTGCAAATCATTCGATTCGAGGCTCACAACGAAATCAGTGCCGGCGGTTTCTAAAAGGAATCGAACATCAAAGTGAAGGTGCGTAGGCTCATTTTCCCGCTCAGGGATCTCATGAATATCTATGTCAAATATGGCTTTATCCAAGGGCCTCACAGTTAGACCAGATTCTTCAGTGGCTTCTCTGATAGCCACCCTTAACGTATCTGATTCGCCGTCAGAGTGGCCTCCTAACTGTAGCCATCTATTCAGCTTTTTATGGTGGGTTAGTAACACACAATGATGATCAGGGCGCAAAAGCCACGCCGAACCCGTCACGTGCCCGATACTATTTTGGCGGTCAAAACAATTAACATTTTCCTCAAGAAAAACGATAAACCGTTCAATCAGATCCGACTCTTCCTCATGGTGATTCCTGTATATCTTCAGCGAGTCGAGGAGTTTGCGTCGATGCATACTAATCCTTATGCTGTCGATTAATTTATTCTATAGAAAAATGGGAGACAAGGATGCTTGCAGTTATCGCTAAACTAAATGTTAAAGAGGACAAAGGCCCGGAATTTGAAAAAGTGATGTTAGATCTAGCCGAACAAGTGACGGCCAATGAACCCGGCAACCACCTTTATCAACTATGCAAAGATGCTGACGGTAACTACATTGTTATGGAGCTATATCAAGATGCAGCGGCACTAGAAGCCCATGGGAAGTCTGAACACTTTAAGGCCGCAGGTGCCGGATTCGCCGGTTTGATGGGGGGAGCACCGGACATCCAACGCTTAGAAGTCATCAGTAAATAAAGGTCGATCCACGACCGGCAAGCATCAGCGTCCGGTTTAAGAGAGAAATTAATTCTGGATTTCGAACAGCTCGGCCAACTGGTCGGTCATAGCACCTCCAAGCTGATCAGCATCTGTGATGGTAACGGCGCGATTGTAATGATGTGTCACATCGTGCCCTATCCCTATGGCCACCAACTCAACCGGAGAATAATTCTCAATCATATCGATCGCATATTTCAGGTGTTTTTCGAGATAATTGCTCGGATTCACTAGCAGGGTCGAGTTGTCAACCGGCAGACCATCCGATATGACCATCAACACCTTGCGCTGCTCATTTCGGCTGACTATTCGATTGTGAGCCCATATCAAAGCCTCACCATCGATGTTCTCCTTCAACAGCTCCTCGCGCATCATTAAACCCAAATTCCTTTTTGTGCGAGACCACGTATCATCCGCCGCCTTGTAGATGATATGCCTTACGTCGTTCAATCTTCCAGGATTCGAGGGCTTCCCCTCGTTAATCCATTGTTCTCTGGACACGCCACCTCTCCAGGCCCGAGTAGTAAATCCTAAAATCTCCACTCGCACAGAACAACGCTCCAGCGTTCTCCCCAAAATATCCGCGCACATTGCTGCAATGGTAATCGATCGCCCTCTCATTGAACCAGAACTATCGATCAACAAGGTGACGACCGTATCACGGAATTTCATCTCCTTTTCCTGTTTGTAGATCAACGGGTTAATCGGATCTATAATCACTTGCGACAACCGAGCAGCGTCTAACACCCCCTCTTCCAAATCAAATTCCCAGGTCCGATTTTGCTTGGCCATCAATTTTCTCTGGAGACGGTTGGCCAGTTTAGAGGTGGCGTGGTGTAAGGCCTGTAATTGTTGATCGAGCAACTGCCTCAAGCGAATCAGTTCTTCCGAATCACAAAGTTCTTCGGCTCTAACAATTTCGTCAAATTTACTCGAATAGGCCTCATAGTTGACATCAACAGTGATACGCCCGGCCTCATCAATCATGGACTCAGGAGATTCATCTGGATCGGCTTCGGCTCCCGCCTCGTCCATGTCCATGTCCGAATCCATGTCCATCATCGACGCTTCACCCTCTACGCCTTCCTCCGCCATGGCTTCATCATCCATGACTACATCTTCTGGTGAAAATTCGGACTCGGATTCGTCAGACTCATCAACCGTCTCTATGTCCTCTTGATCCGTATCTCCTTCGAGTGGGTCTTCAAATTCAGCTGGCAATCCTAAATCTGCGATGATGTCTCGACACATTTCAGCAAATTGCGCCTGATTACCCACGTGATCTCTTAACGCGTCGATGTGCTCCCCCGCGTGCTCCAGCACATGATCTCGCCAGAACCTCACCAGGTTCTCAGCACTGTCTGGTAACGAGCGTCCAGTTAAGCGTTGACGTACAATCAGCCCGACAGCCACCGATAAAGGGGCTTCCGTTTGTTCGGTCAGGGAATCGAAGGCCGCCTGCTGGCATTGAGCTTCTAAATGCGCATCTAGATTTTTCGCCACACCTTCCATTTTCATGGTTCCGATGGAGGCCACTCGAGCGTCTTCGATTAGCTGAAACATCTCCTGCGCCGCTCCCCCTCTGGGAGCGTATCGAGAATGCAGCTCATCGCTATGGTGTTTGAATTTGAGCGCAAATTCGTCACCAATCCCTCGAACCGCATTGATCTCGGCTTCGCTGCTTCCCAGCGCCGGAAGCGGAATACGAACTCGATTTCCTCTCGCACTGGGCGCTCCTGGTCCAAAACTGATATCCAACTCCTCCTCTCCCGACAACGCACGCATCGTCGAGGTAGTCGCCCTTTTAAAGGGCTCTAATGGATTTTCAGAATCATTCATAGCCTATAGTTTACGCTGAGTGCAGAGAGATACCTTCAGTCGCTGTGCCCAGGTCTTCTCCCAAACATCGTTGATAGTACTCAGCGACAATCGGTCGCTCCAACTCATCACACTTATTTAAGAACGTTAGCTTAAACGCAAAACCTATGTTCCCAAATATTTCCGCATTTTGAGCCCAAGTCAGCACAGTGCGAGGCGACATAACAATCGACAGGTCTCCGTTGACAAATCCTTTTCGCGTGAGATCCGCCACACTGACCATACTGCTGATTATTTTTTTTCCGTTATCGTCGGCCGCATAGTCTTTTACTTTACCTGACACGATCTCGCATTCCGCTTCGTGACCAAGGTAATTCAACGTGCTGACGATACTCCACCGGTCCATCTGGCCTTGGTTAATCTGTTGGGTACCATGATAAAGCCCGGTCGTATCGCCTAAACCAACGGTGTTGGTAGTAGAGAACAACCTAAAGTGTGTGTGAGGCACAATAACCTTGTTCTGATCGAGTAAAGTCAGCTTACCCTCAACTTCCAATATTCGTTGAATCACAAACATGACATCCGGTCTACCAGCATCGTACTCATCAAAGACCAGCGCGACCGGATTTTGCAGAGCCCAAGGCAAAATACCCTCTCGAAAAGCGGTCACTTGCTTACCATCTTCAAGGACGATCGCGTCCTTCCCAATCAGGTCGATTCGGCTAATATGACTATCCAGATTAACCCGAACGCAAGGCCAATTTAACCGAGACGCGACCTGCTCAATATGGGTTGATTTCCCGGTACCGTGGTAACCCTGGATCATTACCCTTCGATTGTGTGAAAAACCCGCTAAGATCGCTAAGGTTGTGTCTTGGTCAAATCGATAATCCTCATCGATCACCGGGACATGCTCTGAGGGTTCACCAAAGGCAGGGACCTCCAAATCCAAATCAATACCAAACAATTCCCGCACGCTTACCACCGTGTCGGGCACCATCGAAGAATCAAGAACATCGGTGCCAGATTGAGTCACAATTTTCCCTTACTTCAAAGCAACAAGACGTTCTATTGTATGTGAGGAACCAAAAAAAGAGCAGTAGGAATTGTCCCTTATTCCGGTCACAAAATGACGAAACCGTAATAACCAGAATCTGCGAGCCTGACAATACGCTACAATAGATAAATCAGTCACATCGTCATCTTATAGTCTAAAGGAGAGAAGTGGTGAAATTCGCTTTACTCATAATTTTTCTAGCGGTTACGCCAATTCACGCGTCAGAAAATACCAACTGGCCCACCTACGCTAACGATCCTGGATCTTCAAAATACGCGGACCTTTCACAAATTAATGCATCTAATGTCCACAGCCTTAAACCCATCTGGATCTGGGAGTCACCCGATAATCACATCGTCAAAAACAATCGACAGCTTACCCCTTGGGGATTCAAATCAACGCCGATCAAAATAGACAACGTCCTATACACCAGCACCTCCCTGGGGCATGTTTCCGCGATTAGCGCAGATGAAGGTAACACTCTATGGAATTTCGACACCAAGTCTTACACAGAAGGCAGACCTACCAATCTAGGGTTTAATCACCGCGGCGTCGCTTACTGGACTGATGGCGTGCAGAAAACCATTCTCATGCCAACATTCAATGCCTACCTTTGGGCGCTGGATGCGAAATCGGGAAAGCCGATTGAAAGTTTCGGCGATATGGGGAGGGTCGATCTAACACAAGGGCTTGGAAGAACAATCAACCGAAAACTGTATTCCGTTATATCAGCGCCCGTTGTCGTGGGCGACATTGTCGTCGTAGGCGCCTCCATATCGGACGGACCCAAAACTAAAACCATGCCCCCCGGTCACGTAAGAGGATTTGATACGCGTTCCGGCAAACAAGTTTGGATTTTCCACACGATACCTCAGTCGGGCGAATACGGAGCCGACACCTGGCAAGACGACTCCTGGATGTACTCAGGGAACACCAACGTTTGGACCGGTATGAGCGCGGACATTGAGTTGGGATATGTTTACCTACCAACCGGTACCCCTACTAACGATTGGTACGGGGGCCATCGAACCGGAAACAACTTATTTGCCGAGAGTTTGGTCTGTCTCGACGCAAAAACGGGGAAGCGGGTATGGCACTTTCAAATGGTTCACCACGGACTATGGGATTACGACCTCCCCGCAGCGCCCACGCTTATGGACATCGAAATTGATGGCCAAACCGTCAAAGCCGTCGCACAAGTATCTAAACAGGCGTTTGTCTACGTCTTCGACCGAGAGACAGGCGAGCCTGTCTGGCCTATCGTGGAAACGGCAGTACCTCAAAGCGAGGTCCCGGGTGAAGAGAGTGCTCCGACGCAGCCTATCCCGTCCAAGCCCGCCCCTTTCGATCTACAAGGCCTCAAAACTGACGACCTCATCGATTTTACGCCGAACTTAAAAAAGGCGGCCTTGGAAATCATTGATCGATTCGATTACGGTCCTCTTTTTACGCCGCCTTCCCTAAAAGGAACCATCAACGTGCCGGGCTGGGGTGGCGGCGCAAACTGGTCAGGGGCCGCCTTTGATCCCAACACCAATAAACTCTTCATCCCTTCTAATACCGGGCCTATGGTTGTAAAACTCAAGCTCGCAGACGACAAATCCGATTTTCGCTATGTGAGGAGCCGCTCAGTAGGCAGACTCAAAGGCCCGAGCGGATTACCCATCACCAAGCCTCCCTATTCAAGGATCACTGCAATCGATATGAACACAGGCGAACATGTGTGGATGCAACCGCACGGCAACGGGCTCAGACAAAAAATCATCGACTTAGGCATTAAAGACCCCGGACCGGTGGGAGGACGTGGCGGCACGGGCCCCTTAGTCACGCGATCACTGTTGTTTATCGGCCAAAAAGACGAAGGCAGAAATCTACTGAGAGCCTTCAACAAAGAGACCGGAGAAATCATAGCAGAGGCCGACCTCCCGGCTACTCCATGGGGAACGCCCATGTCTTATTTCTCTAATGATCGCCAATTCATCGTACTTGCTACAGGAGAAGGTGCCGAGGCAAAACTTGTCGCTCTTGCAATCGACGACTGACCATTTTCAATGATTCAAATGATAAGCGTCGATGTAGTCAGCAAATGCCAGATCAATATTCCTATCGGTTAGCCCAAACAAAGACAGGTCATAATTGTGTTTGCCATGCTTACCCTTTCGGTTATTCGTTAAATATCGTGTCATCCTTAATCTGGACTCGTCATCCAAAGGCAGTTCTAGAAAGGACAGTATCTCTTCCACCGCTTCGAGTGGGCTTCCCACAATGTCTCGATAGTTTAAATCTAGACTGTTCGCATCGACGTTTGGTTCCGCTCGTCTAAGACTCAATACACGATTGAGTCCAACCCGCCACTCCTCTAGCAAAGACTCACCTAACTGGTGAAAATCCACCTCATCCGAGCTCCCCGAACGCAAGCTCGCGTATAAGCTGGCCATGGAAGGTATCACCTCGCGGGGATGCCGATGCAGCTGAACAAATTTCGCGTCTGGATATTGACGGCGCAAAGCCTCAATACCCAGCATATGCCCAGGCGCTTTCAACAACCATCTCTTATCCGAATTAAATTGATTACCCAGCACCTTAAGATAGCGGTCATGCCAGAGATACGCTGGAGACCAATCGCATTGAGCTAGCCACTCATGATAAGCATCTACCCGGTGGATCGCGTGAAATTGCATACTTCGAAAACTCAGACCCTGAATGGTCACGCACTCATGAGGGCGCAGGGCACCCAGTCGGTGAATACTCTTGAATCCTGGCGAGATTACATCCACCATCTTGGTGCGCAAAAAACTTGTGGTCATGCGCTTATAGTCTGTCCAATCACCTTCGGGTACCGAGTCCGCTTGCCAAAGCTTTGGCGTTGTCAGTTGAGGGTGCAGACCCAATAATTCATGAAGCATGGTCGAGCCCGTACGAGGCAAACCCAAAATAAAGACCGGTTGTCGAACCTCTACCCCATCACCTAATTTTTTTAGCCTCTGCATGGTCCTGAGTCGGTTAGTCAGCATCCCTAACACCAACCGCCTCGCGACCACCTTGCCTAGATCGGTCAATCTTGCTGAAGTCGCATAGCCCTCTAGGAGCAGACTAAGCGGTTCAGACCAATCCTCTCCACCAAAATCATCACTCCTCGCAGACGCTACTGAAGCGCGCACGATGTCATCCATTTCCAGCGAGCTAGGTAACAGATTGGCAGACGACAGCACCCCTACCGCCCGATTGATAACCGGTCTGAGCGCTGAATAA
>CAZYHH010000065.1:302-12523 GCA_964647295.1 uncultured Pseudomonadales bacterium | reverse complement strand
CAAAAACAAATTAAATGAAACCTTGGACTGTTTTTTTCCAAACCCTCTCATTAATTTATCCGTCAAAGATTCGGAAGTCTTTCACGAGCATGATTTGGGTACTTGCGAAATCAACCCAGAAGAAGCTGCCAACCTAAACAAGTTAAGTTCATTAGATTTAATCCCTAAAACACTAATCGAAAGAGATAAGCCTCTTGCTCTGGTGGTACTCAAACACGATGAAGCTATTCAATCTGTAGAAGAGGCATACTTAAAATTACATCTTCTTTCTCATCGACTCACACTGCCTAATAGTCTGAACTTAACCGACTTATTCCAGCACCTACCAACGGTGGTCTGGACAAATAGAGGCCCTACTGACACACGGGAGATTGATGAACAAATCTTACGTCATCGACTCAAAGAAGAGTATTTGGAGATATTTTCAGTAGACAAATTTCCTAAAATGACTAATTACGTCATCCCTGCCGGAGTCAGGATAGCCGACGCCAGTAGAATTCGCCTTGGAGCTTACTTAGGCGATGGGACTACAGTCATGCACGAGGGATTCATCAACTTTAACGCCGGGGCACATGGTCCGAATATGGTCGAAGGTCGAATCTCACAAGGTGTCGTGATAGGTGAAGGTAGCGATCTAGGAGGAAGTGCAAGCACCATGGGCACTCTCTCTGGAGGCGGAGAAATTCTCATTTCAATCGGAAAAAATTGTCTGGTGGGCGCCAATGCTGGTACTGGGATACCACTGGGCGACCGCTGCACTATTGAGGCTGGTCTCTATATCACCTCAGGAATGCTAATTTCGATAATCGATGAAAACAATCAAGAGATTAAAAAAATAAAAGCAAGGGAACTGGCAGGACATTCAGACATGCTATTCATTCGCAACAGCCAAACCGGCCAAATTCTTTGCAAAACCAACAAGAATGCGATCGCCCTAAATGAAGAGCTCCACAAAAATAACTAACCAGCTCAGATCATAACAATCCTTCATCTCAAGAACTCCAAGACTCAGCCTTTCCAAAGGGAATATCAAGAAAGTGCTTAACGCCAAATCGTTATCGATTGTTTGTTTTTTGATACTCTGTTTTGCCATCGCGCGGGCACCAGCCAGTCTGCTCGACAGAATCGTTAGTATTCAGCCTCAAATCTCAATCCAATTTACTAGCTCCGCGGGGACACTTTGGCAAGGGTCTGGCACCATCAACCTCAACGGTTTTCTTGAGTCCGATCTTAGCTGGTCAATACCTCTCCAAGATATCCTCAAGTTAAATCCGAAAGTACTCTGGGCTATCGAGGGTGTCGGATTGAATTTAAAAGGGGAAAGCATTCTGCTTTACCAAGAAGTAAAAACAATCGCAAAGGGACAAATAAACTCGACTCTACTGAACAATGTGTTTGCACCCTATGATGTCTTATTAGATGGGGATCTTCTTATCAAAACAATATCCATAACCAACAAAATTGAAGAAATTACCGAGATGACAAGCCTAACGGGTGATCTACAGTGGACAGGAGGCCCAATCAGTTATGTCTTGTCTCAAACACCTATCACCGTGATCAGCCCTTTTTTTCAATTAAATCTATCTAACCAACCTGGCGGCCTGATCCATGCAACACTGGATTCGCCAACGTATGGCTATCACCTATTGATAGCAACGCTAGACCCTAAAGGGATGTTAAAAATACAAGTGAGTAAGGGATTCACCAAAATATTTGGTAATGAATGGCCTGGTCGTGCATCGGACGATCAAATCATCCTAGAGCTCGAAGAACGAATACTCTGATCCTGTTGACACTAATCTCATCTCCATTTTTTTATGCTTTCGGATTCAAGTTAGAATAAACTGCTTGTTAGACCGTGCTCTTCAGCAACATTTTGTCGCGACTAGTCAAAGAAATGGGAATAACAATTAACAACATAATTCCTAAATTTTATTTAGGTCTGAAGTGGCTCATAATCGTATTTACGATTTATTTTGTCGTGGATACCGTCTGGGCACTTATCGAGCCACCCGCCATGGTTTCAAGCACACAACAATCATCAAGTGGGCAATCTAATGAGGTAAAATCACAACCGATAAATCTAAATGCTTTGATCAGTCGCAATTTATTTGGTGAATCAACATCGACTAACTCGCAAGGAACTGAGCCTCCTAAACCTGCAACTGTAACTAAACTCCCTCTAACGCTCTTATCTGTTTTCGCGAGCGATTCAAACAAGAGTTCGGCAGCAATTATTGCTCAGAGAGATCAACCGCCCAAACGCTACAAAATCGGAGATACGCTCCCCGGAAGCGCCATTCTGGTCGAAATATTCAAAGATAAGGTGATATTACTCAGAACGGGAAACAGAGAGGTCTTGTCCTTTCCGAAAATAACGAATTCATTCGAAGCAATCAACAGCAACAAAGAGCAAGCCAGAGCCCCCCGATTGACCTCAAACACAAGAAAGACAGCGTCTACACAAGTTATCAGAACCACAAGCCCAAAGAAGATTACCGGTCCAACAGGGCGGTTCCCAACTGCAGAGAGAGAAGTTACCAAAATTCAGAAGCCTCGCGGACAAAATGTTGAAGAAATCCAAGATTTCCTAGGCGAACAAGAAAATGTTTCTTTCAACGAGCAAGGGGGTATGGTCATAGATAATGGAATCAACAGCTCTTATTTACGGCAAACTGGTTTACAAGAAGGCGATATCGTTCTGTCAGTGAATGGTAGGCCAGCTAGCAGCATCGGTAGCAATAAGTCGGCAATTCAAAGTATATTAGCCGAAGGCTCAGCGCGAATCGAAGTTCAAAGAGGTTCACGCAGATTCGTAATTACTGCGTCTATCCCTCGCTAACCAGTATTTTGTTTATGTCATACAAACTAACACTCCTCGTCTTCACTCAGGTTATAGCATTAACGCTATCTGTCGCATCGTTTGCTGAAACGAACGAGCCTACTTGGAAAATCAATACTGCGAAAAACATTGATATACATCAATTCATTACTCAAATCTCAACCATAACCGGTAAAACCTTCATCGTAGATCCTAAATTACGAGGGCAGGTCACGGTAATCTCCGATACCCCTCTAGACAAGGAAGGTGTATACGAACTTTTTCTGAGCGTCCTTCGGCTTCAAAATTACACGGCCGTTCCATCGGGAAATCTAATTAAGATTCAGCAAAGCGCTACAGGCAAACAAGCACCAGGTTTGTCGGGTGACCTGTCAAAACTTGCTCCAGAAGCATTAGTGACTCGCGTCATTCGTGCTCAAAACGTTGAAGCGGCAGAGTTAATCAAAATTCTCCGACCTTTGATTCCTCAGTATGGCCATATCGGAGCAGTGGTGAAATCTAACGTGCTAATTATCAGTGACCATGCGGACAATGTAGCTAGGCTCAAAAAATTAATTAAGGCAATCGACGTTGCCGATGAAGAAGACGTAGTATTACTTCCGCTCAAAGAAGCTTGGGTCAGCAATGTTGTAGCCCTGCTGGAGAAACTGGCACCGGAACAAATAGGGAAAGGCGCAACAGGACCTCAGAAAATCCAGATCATTGCGAACGAACGAAATAATACCCTTGTAATGAGAGGGAACAAAAAACCATTAAAAGAGGTTATTAAACTAATTGAAAAATTAGATAGACCTTCAACAACAGCAAATTCAACTCAGGTAATAGTATTACAATACGCAGATGCTACTGAGGCTGCCAAAATTCTTAATGGACTAATCACGGGACGAAAACAACCTGAAGAGAATGATCAAAAGAAACAAGAAACCATTATTCAAGCCGATCCATCCCTGAATGCAGTCGTAATTCGAACAGACCCGAGCACCATGAGCGAAATCATGGATATCATTAGTAAACTAGATGTTCGAAGACCGCAGGTTCTAATAGAAGCGGCTATCGTCGAAGTATCTCTGGATCAGAGCCGAAAACTGGGAGTCGAGATGGCGGGAGCAGACGCCAGAGAAGACGGAGTGCCTTTAGTATCAACCAGTCTAGAAGGCGTGGTAGGCTCTTTACTTTCCGGCTTACTACCTGCAGAGGATTCAGATCAGATCAATGTATTAACAGGTCTAGCCAGCGTTTCGTCGCCTACACTTGCCGCTGCAAAGATCGATCAGAACGCCATATCCTTCGGTGCAGTTGTGAGTGCTTTAGCAACCAACTCAGATGCGAATCTCTTGTCTACGCCCAGTATCTTGACCCTCGACAATCAAGAGGCAAGAATCTTGGTAGGAAGAGAAGTCCCATTTAGGACAGGGTCTTTCACAACGACCGGTGATGGTACCAGTAATCCATTTAATACTGTTCAAAGAGAAGACGTGGGTGTCGAACTGACCGTAACGCCTCATGTGCACAATGGTTCTGAAGTTCGATTAGAGGTGTCGCAACAGATCACGAATGTAATTAATACACCGGTAGGCGGTAACGCATTTGCTGATGTGGTTACCTCCAAGAGGACAATCGAAACCACCATTTTGGCAGAAGACCGGCAAACAATAGTTTTAGGTGGATTAATTCAAGACGATATAAATAACTCAAATAAAAGAGTGCCATTAGTAGGTGATATACCGTTATTTGGCAATCTGTTTAAAGCCCGAGCGAAACAGCAGGTAAAAACCAATCTACTCGTTTTTCTTCGGCCAACGGTATTGAGGACAAAACAAGACAACGAAAAAATTACCAAAGAAAAATACAATTCTATTTGGGAAGTCGAAATCGAGTCTACTGGCCACAAAACCTTCAATGATTTGTTTAATGGGATCAGACCCTAACTCCAAGAAAGTTGCGTGAACGCATTTCTCTACAACTCACTTCGTTTCACAATTAAACCATTTTGTAGACCCAAGTATTTTGGAACGCTTCCAAAAGTGGATAACGAACATATTATCTATGTTTTGCCTCATCGATCCTTTTTTGACTTAGCCAGCCTTGACCTTCTTACGGCTCAACACTCTCTAATCAGTCCAACATCAAGAGATTTGAATAATGATTTAGAGCCCCTTACACGAATACTTTATCTTTTTCGAGGTTCATCTTTTACCAAGGTGCGTCCTAATTTCTCGATCGAACTGAAAAATTTCTTCAACCTCCCACAGGGAGATCAATCCAAAATTGTCTTTGTGCCATGCACAGTCTTTTGGGGCCGGGCTATTATGTTTAAAAAACACAAGCCGGCGTTTTTGTCCACCCACTGGTCTAACCCAGGGTTCTGGAAAAGAATCAGTAGTTTACTTTTCAATTGGGGAGACATATGGATACACATGGCCGAACCGATTTATCTCAAAGAATTAACTCATGGCACGGTAAACAACAAAATAACTGAACGACGGCTGGCTAGGTTAATAAGGTCAACGATACAGAATCAAAAAATTGCGACCTTAGGCCCCAATTTTGAAAACCGAGACGATTTGATTGATGCCATTTGCGCAAGTCCCTCAGTCCAAAAAAACCCTGAATCTCATACACAAGGATTCAACAAGCAAACAAAAAAAATTGCAGCTTCAATCGCTTCGAACATGTCTTATTCGACCATTCGATTTCTTACCACATTATTGAACTGGTTTTGGAGTCGCATTTACGATGGCATAGAACTCGATGGCATAGAAAAAATAAGCACGACGACGAGAACGCACTCCCTTGTTTACGTACCATGCCATCGAAGTCATCTCGACTACCTAATACTGAGTTTTCTTCTATTTCACAAAGGACTCATGATTCCCCACATCGCCTCAGGTGACAATTTGAACATTCCCATTCTTGGGCGAATACTTCGTCAAGGTGGAGCGTTCTTTATGAAACGTTCTTTCAATGGTGAGCCACTTTACTCGAGCATCTTCAATGAGTACCTATATCAGATCTGTAATCGAGGACACTCTGTAGAATTTTTTCCAGAAGGAGGCAGAAGTAGGACTGGACGGCTTCTCTCGCCCAAACTTGGTCTTCTGGGAATGTCTGTAGCAGCCCACCAAAGAGGTTTAAACAAACCTTTAGCCTTTGTTCCGATATATATTGGATACGAAAAGATCGTAGAAGGTTCTACCTACGTGTCGGAAATGAGGGGCTCACACAAAACTCGAGAAAGACTAAGCGATATTCTTATTAATCTAAAACTGATTAGACAAAACTTTGGAAAAGTCAAAGTCAATATTGGAGAAGTCATAAAACTCGATCAGTGGTTAGAGGATCGAAATCACCCTTCAGATTCAGTACCTATAAATCAACTCGGTACAAAAATCATGACATCAATTAATGATGCAGCCTCAGTGAACTCGGTAAACCTTGTCGCCCTGGTTTTGCTCGCTACCAATCGCCAATCCCTTGATGAACCATCTTTTAAACAGCAAATTGAGCTATATATAAAATTGCTCAGAACCCTCTACGGCAAAGAGAAAATTTCGGATGACGCCTTAAATGCAGACTCAGTCATACTTCGATTACAGCATTTAGGATTATTGCGGTTTGAAAATGAAGACTTTGGGAAAGTGTATTACCTCGACCCCTTCACTTCAGTACTAATGACTTGGTATCAAAACAATAGCATTCATTTATTTTCGTTAGCCTCTCTAATATCAAAATTAATCGTGAATCGCAGGCTCAAACTGGAAAAAAACAGATTACTAAAAATCATAGAAATCATATTGCCCTATATCGAAAAAGAACTTTCCACAAAATTCTCAGACCAAAACGTGGATGAAACAATGCGTTTTCTAATCGACAATCAACTGATCCTTGAGTTGGATGATGCAGTCAGACCTCCACCTCGAGCGAATCCAAGTTATAAAAGACTAGAGCTTCTATCCAAGATTTTGTCGCCCAGCGTTGAAAGAATGTTCATCACCTTAAACTTAATTGTGGAGGGAAACCAAAAAATAGATTCAATTAGTCAGGAAGCAAAAAAAATCGCCCATAAGATCACACGGCTTTACGGAATCAATTCACCAGATTTTTTTGACTCTTCAGTCTTCGACAACTTCATAGCAGAACTAATTGCTCGCAGAGCAATAGAAATATCAGAAAAAGGATTAATACTGAGCAATCCTAACATTCAAGACATAGTGCGCCACGCCGAAGGAGTAATCTCTACAGATATACGACAGGCTATTAATCAGGCTGCCTCGCCAATATAAACATCAAATCGAACCAATTTTCCCTTAATCGAAAAATTCGGTGTCTCTATTTGTGGATCCTTCGTCTTTCGTTTGACTACCACTCTTTCCCGAGCATTCCTTCGTGCTACCTCTAACACTTCAGGAATATCTACCGGCACGTCCGAAAATAAAACTCTCAGATGCTGGAGTTCCAACGAAGGTAATGCCTTTTTCTTAGCTTGGTAGAACATTGGGTCCAAATATATAGTATCCCAGCTTTTCGATTGCTCTTGCATAAATACCACACAGTCATGGCAAAGAGTATCAACATTAGCCAGACCCAGAACTTGCTCCCTAAGCATCAACCAGACCAAAGGATCTTTTTCCAAAGTGGTCACCGGGTTCTTAGTTAACGCCAAAATCATGGCATCTGAACCAAAACCCGAAAAAGCATCCAGAATTGAATAGTTTTTAGAAAATCGTTTTTCCTTCGGAATACAGGCCCTCACCAGATTAGAACTAAAGGGTTTCTCAGCTTTTCTATTTTCTTTTATATAAAGGGGTTTTCTAAAACCTGGAGTAATGAGCCCTAACCCTTTGTGCGATAAAAAAAGAGCTCTTTTATCGGTGAAATCATCAGCAGAACGATATTCAAGTACATTACAAAACTCTCGGAAGCGCTCTGTCTCTTTACCTAAGCCTTGCTCATAGTACAGTTCCACTTCCACTCAGGTTTCCTTTAATTGAGGCATCAAGAATTCTGGACCATTCATATCTCAAAGTTTCCTATCCAACTCTTTAACCCAGGGAGAATCTCCTTCTAAATATATGGGAAGCGCCTCTTCTGGCGGCCTACTCTTGCCCTCTTGATGAATCCTCTCGACCAGATCTAATACCGTATTTGCTTCTGGGTGAACATTAATGTGAAAAACATCATCCCATTTATCTTCCAACCAATAAGGCCTATCACCAACAATTCTGGTCCTACCTGCCATTTGTTCCAGCCAATCGGGGCTGCCATCAAACAATTGAGTTTCTCGAATAGCATAACCGCTATCAGCCGTTACTGAATAGTGCGTCCAATAAAACAGATCTTTTCGGCTCTTGATAGACGTTAGCCATTCAGTTTCCTGAAACCGGCGACTTGCAGCCATAGCTAATACCAACGAACTCTGAACTGGCACAACCATAGCATCACTCGCAAAACCAACGGCTTGAGCAATGGCCGCGCCTATTCGCACACCAGTAAAAGAACCCGGTCCAGCACTGAATCCCACTAGGGTGGTAGCAAGTCGATCTGAGCCAGATCTCTCAAAAAGAGTATCCAACATTGTTAACACGTGCTCATTGTGCGTTCTATTTAACAGACGGCTTTCAACAAAGTCCTCTCCCTCTACTCGTAAAGCGAGGCTACAATAAGGACCAGACGTCTCAATAAACAACGTGGCATTCATTTGATTAACAACGATAACTTACTCTCTGTTCAAGGCGCTTTAGAAAAAATCAAAAACGCGATTCAGCCCATCCAGGACATAGAAATTATTCAGATAGATTCTTGTCTTAATAGAATTTTATCGGAAGACGTAGTTTCTCCAATTCCGCTACCACCTTTCAAGTCCTCGGCTATGGATGGCTTCGCGCTCAGGGAAAGTGACTGGGTCAACAACGCGGACAAAGAATTTTCTATCATTGGTCTTAGTCTAGCAGGGCACCCCTTCGAAGGTGCAGTAAAGAAAAACCATTGCATTCGCATTTTTACGGGCGCGAAGATACCAGAAGAATGTGATCTCATAATACTCCAGGAACAAATTGATTTTTTAAATGAATCGAAGGTCTCTTTTCGCGATCACAACCCGAGCGAAACATTTGTCAGACCAATAGGTCACGACATTGCGCAAGACACTATAATCGCTACAAAGGGACAAAGAATCGATCCCATCTTATTAGCGAGACTATCCGCTTCTGGTATCCACAAGATAAGAGTTTTTAAAAAGCCTTCTATTGGTGTTTTTTCTTCCGGCGATGAGCTTGTCTCAGCAAAAATGACACTCAAAGAACTTAAAGATGGTCAAATTTTCGAATCAAACAGACCGTTTTTACTCAGTAGCCTCACGAATTTCGGTGTTAAGGTCATCGACTATGGAAATATTCCCGACTCCAAAAGCCTCACCACAAAATATCTCACTAAAGCCTCAAAAACCTGTGACTTGATAATAACCTCAGGAGGAGTGTCGGTAGGAGATGCTGACTTCATAACTGAAACTATTAGCGAAGTGGGATCATTGAATTTCTGGCGGCTTAATCTAAAACCAGGAAAACCTTTAGCTTTCGGAGAAATAAATGGTTGCAGAATATTAGGTCTTCCAGGAAATCCCGTTTCAACAATCATAACAACATTATTAATCGCCAATCCGCTCATCGAACATATGAGCGGTGGCATTCCTAAAACACCGTTAAAAATAAAAGCAACCTGCAAACAAGCCATAGCTCATTCAGCTGGAAGAACAGAATACCAGAGAGCCAAATACATCAACCAAGAAGATGGCTCATTAATCGTGAATCAGCAAGGCGATCAAAGTTCCAACCGTTTGAGCTCTTTTGCAGGAAGTAATTGTCTGATAGAGATTCCTGACTCAGAAGGAGATATTCTGCCAGGAGCGCAAGTTACTATCCTCCCTCTATCCAACCTAGGATTTGTTGAGCAATAAATTAATTAGATAATCCGCGCGAAATCTCTTTTTGAATTTGATCCAAATCGTGACTCTGCCCATTCACCTCAACGTACCTCAAGCCCTCACCAACAAGCCCTTTGTAAAACTGAACAAGTGGATAGGTCTCGTCATAATAAACCGATAAGCGTTCTCTGACGGTCTCTTCCATATCGTCCTCTCTGTGAACGAGTTCCTCACCAGTCTCGTCATCTTTTCCATCATTTTTGGGTGGATTAAAGTGCACGTGGTAAACCCTACCTGAACTTGGGTGCACCCGTCTTCCTGTTGCTCGTTTTACCAGCTCTTCATCTTCGACTTGAATCTCAACAACCGCGTCCAAAACGACGCCGGCCACAGTCATCGCTTCAGCCTGAGGAATAGTTCGAGGAAACCCATCAAATAAGAATCCATTTTTGCAATCCGCTTGATCAATACGTTCCTTCACCAGTTCAATAACAATCTCATCTGAGACCAAGGCGCCAGATTCCATCACTTTTTTCACCCTTGAGCCCAACTCACTCCCAGACTTTACTGCGGCTCTCAGCATATCCCCAGTAGATATTTGAGGAATGCTAAAGGATTCCTTGATGAACTGTGCCTGTGTTCCCTTTCCCGCACCTGGTGGTCCCAATAGCAAAATTCTCATCTAATACTCTCCTGTTTTCATGCTGCTATGTTAGATATTTTCAATTCTGGTTTCCTAGATGCTCATATCACCAATCATTAAAATCATGACCTCATCACCCAATATCAATTATCGATCTATCGGACTTTATTTCTTAACAAAAAGCGAAACAATTTCAAAGTGTGCAGTCCCCGGAAACATATTAAATAAAGCTATTTGCTGAGACCTAAAACCCTGATTATTTATTATCTTCGCGTCACGTGCAAAAGATTCGCTATTACAGGAAATGTAAACAAGTTTCTGACAACTAGCCGGCTCCAACCACCGTGATAAATTAGGTCCAGCGCCACTTCTTGGCGGATCCATCAGTATCCCATTGGGATAACAAGTAACTTCTGGCAAATCTTTATACAAATCAACCACAGAGAAAGTAGTACGGCTTTCTAGTTGGTTGCTCAGAGTATTTTGTAATGCCATATCAACTGAGCTACTAGAAAGCTCATAACCGAATACAGTTGCACCACTTCTAGCTAATGGTAACGAAAAATTCCCAATCCCCGAAAAAAAATCCTGAATAACTTGCCCCTTCAGATCTCCAAAAAAACACAATGCTGTCCTAATTAATTCCACATTAATTTGGTGATTAACCTGAATGAACTGCTCAGGCAAAAACTCAAGAGAAACGCCTTGCTCGAACAACGAATAGGAAAGTTTAGCTTTGCTAGCCTTCGAATCTAACAAAATCAGAGAATCGTACCCAGCAGATTGAAAAAAAACAGATACTCTCGTATTTTCAGAAAACGCCTGCCACAAAAGATAATCAGTATCTGAAAGCTCTTCCAAATGTCGAACAATCAATGCTATCCCATCATCCCCCTCTGCGAGTTCAATTTGAGGAATAAAGTTTTTTATTGAACAGCGAGAAACCACCTCTTTTAATTCACCAATCAAAGACGCTAACCGGGGACTTAAAATCTCACAATGATTAATCCTCGCTACTCTGCTGCTAAATGACTCTCTAAACCCTACCAACACGGTGTCCCCAAGACACTTCACGCCTAGCCTTGCTTTTCGGCGATACCCCAAAACATTTTTTGCGACCGGTGGGAGTACCTTATCGAAAACGATCCCGTTTTCATTCAAATCCGATAGTAACTTATCCTGTTTTAATTCAATTTCTATCACAGGCTTCATGTGAAGCATGCTACAACCTCCACATCTAGGAAAATAACTACAAGAGGGCTCCTTTCTTGCTTTAGAAGCATTCTTGATCTCTATCGCATCCGAATACTTAACTCCTTTCCTTTTTTTCAAAATACGAGCACTTACATTCTCCCCAGGGAGCGCATTGCGTACTTGAATACGCTGTGAATCTGTTTGGTAGAGCCCCTCACCGTTAGGAAGCAGCTCACTTATCTCCAGTTCAACAACATTGTTTTTCGTGTTCACTTATCTTTGACCGGTCGCTTAATGATCAATTTTCTACTAGTAAGCAGTTTTCCATTTAGAAGGCTATCAATAACGTTCCTAACAATTTTCTTGAGTAGATTAAGAGCAACCTCATTAGTTAGGACCATCTCATTTGAAACAGCTAGAATATCTTTACCCAAAATACAGTTTTTGGAGCCAGCATTTACTTCATAAAATCCCTGTTCAGGCATAAAGCAGTAAAACTTCTCTTCATATATTTTTTCTCCTGAGAACCCCTCATGATCAAAATTTATCCCGTAACCCAATACACTCAAAAACTCTAACTCAAAAACACGTAATAATGGTTCCATAGGATCAGGCCCACTAAC
>CAZYHH010000065.1:0-292 GCA_964647295.1 uncultured Pseudomonadales bacterium | reverse complement strand
GACTTGGTACACTGCTCGATAAATTCTCGAATCTGGCTCTCCTTCAACAATCAGTTTCTGTAACAGTTCCAGAATGTAAAAGCCAGAAGCCACACGATCACCAATCAGAACAAATCTTCCTACAAAATCAAATGAAGAGACCGTCAATAAGCTTGACCGCCCGGTCAGGCTAAGATGACCGATAGTAAAAGGCTGTAAACGCTGAAAACCATTTCTTTTTGATAAACGTCTTACTCCGGCAATTTTCCCTCGACTCTCGGTGAGGAACTCAACAATCTCTCTACCCTCTCCG
>CAZYHH010000064.1:0-12543 GCA_964647295.1 uncultured Pseudomonadales bacterium | reverse complement strand
AGCTTGGATCGGCGATTTATGAATTTGCTGGGTTCGCCAAACTGGATCAGCGGTGTATCACTTTGTGCTGGTAACACGGCGGCCGTGAACAAGCTGACCTATGGCTGGTTCCCCATGGGCGACTTTGGCAATACGAACTGTATTGTTCTTTTTGGTCACAATCCACGTAAGCACTCGTGGACGCCTATCTTTAATCAGATCAATGCTGCGCGAGCTCGGGGCGCAAAGGTCATTGTTCTGGATCCTCGAATATCTGGTCAAGCGGAAAAAGCAGACCTCCACTTGCGACTTCGTGCAGGAACCGACGCGGCGATGTGCCTGGGTTGGCTCAAAGTTATTTTCGACGAAGAGTTATATGACAAAGACTTTGTTCGAGATTGGTGCGTTGGCTTTGATGAACTGAAGGCCCGAGTGGACGAGTATCCGCTGGAGCGTGTTGAAGAAATTACAGGCGTTGATCGAGAGCTCATCGCGGAAGCCGCGCGTATTTACGCGACTGCGGATGGCGCTATTATTCCTTGGACTCCGATTACGGATATGCAGATCTCTTCCACCTCTGCGATTCGTTTACATTCGATTCTGCGCGCGGTCACCGGAAATCTCGATATTGTGGGTGGTGAGACCCTTGGAGGGTTCAATCAAAGCTATATTCCGGAATCTGAGATGGCTCTGCATGAGGAGCTGTCGATGGAGCAAAAATCCAAGCAGTTAGGGTTTGACGATCATCCGGTGTATACCTATCGGGTTGCTGAAATGCTCAAAGAGCCAACCGAGAAAGTGTGGGGCTACCCTTATGCGGATATTGTGATGGGGTGTCACATGGCGAACCCGTCGAACGTGTTCCGCGCCATGGTCAGTGGTGATCCTTACCCGGTGAAGGCTTTTTTTGTATTGGGCAATAACGCGCTTATGAGCTACCCAAATCAGCATCAGATTTTGAAGGGAATGATGAATCAGGATCTGATCGTTGCTCACGAAATTTTCATGACTCCGACGGCAATGCTCGCTGATTACGTTTTGCCCGGAGACGTTTTTACAGAGCGCAATCACATCGCAGATGGCTGGAGTTGGAATACAGCGCTCAGGTTGTCGCAAAAAGTGGTTGAGCCGGGGGAGGGAATTACCAGTACTTATCAATTTTGGAAGGATCTTGCAGAGCGTTTTGATCTGGGTAATCGCTTTCCCTGGGAGAATTTGGAAGAGGTAATTGATCATCGTTTATCTCGATCCGGGCGAACGTTTACGGATTTTCAGCAGTCAGGCTATATGGAGTTTCAAGAGCCAGAATTTCGTAAGTACCTTAAAACAGGGTTTGCAACGCCATCTGGTAAGGTCGAGCTATCGTCTTCTATTCTTGAAGAACTCGGTTTTGATCCTGTCCCCTATTATCGTGAGGGTCCTGCACTGACCGAAGAGTTCCCGTATGCGGTGTTCTCTGGCGTACGTGAAGATCCGTTCTTCCAGACAGGTCAGCGAAATATTCCTGAACTTCGCGATCGGTGCCCGTTGCCGAGTGTCTACATTCATACTGAAGACGCGGCGAAGGAGGGTCTTGCTGATGGAGACTGGATCGAACTGCAAACAGCCTACGGCAAAGTCACCGCGGAATTGTCGGTACAGGAAAGCATGAAGCAAGGGCATTTACGGGTGCCCCATGGTTGGTGGTATCCGGAATTGCGCGGCCAGGAAGCGCTTGGAGGCGCGTTCATTTCCAGCGATGCCGTCCTGTGCTCGGATGACGATGAGTTTTTGGATTACGAACAAGGCATTCCGCATTTCAAAGGCTATCCGGGGCGCGTGGTGAAAGTAGAGAAGCCCCAGCAACTGCGCGCCTCATGACCAAGCTTTCCTTTTTAAAGCTACGAAAAACGTCAAAAGGTAGAGCTGAGCCGCGGCAATTCATGCGAGCTACTTAGAGTTGCTAGGAGAGGCTGATGCAGGTCGAGACTAGATACCGAGAAAACGAGTTGATTGATCATGCGAATGGTATGCGAGAAGAACTCGAAGCGCGTAGTACAGAAATTGATCAACAACGCTATCTGCCCCAGGACTTAGCTGAAAAATTAGCGGCGTTAGGATTTTATCGGTTGATCGTGCCTGAGTTGTTGGGTGGATTGGGAGCCTCTCCCGAGACCTTTTGCAGGGTCTGCGAGAATCTTGCAATGGCTAATGGTTCGGCTGCCTGGTGTGTTTTTATTGGTTCAACGTCTCAATACCTGTTTGGTGCTTTGCCAAGGAAACAACTAGAGCTGATGCTTGAGAATCCTGATGTGATTACTAGTGGTGTTTTTGCGGATAGCGGTACGGCGGTTCAGGAAACTCAAGGTGGTGTGGATGGTTATCGAATTAATGGTCACTGGCGTTGGGGCTCGGGTTGCCGTAATGCTGAATGGATTTCCGGGGGAATCCACGAGATTGATGGTCAGGGAGAAAAAGTAGAACGACTCAAGCCACTGACTCGTGTTTTTTTTCTCCCAGATGAAATAGACATACAAGACAACTGGCATGTTTCCGGGCTTCGTGGGTCGGGTTCCAGCGATTATATTGCCAAAGACGTCTGGGTTCCGGCTGAGCGTTTGGCCGGAGACATAGAAGATACTGAGCATGCAAACATACCCATTTACCAATTTCCAAAGTACGCTCTGCTGGGAATCCCGATAGGCGCGATCTGTTTGGGTATGGCGCAAGCAAGTATCGCCGAGGTAGTGCGGGAGTCGAAGCAAAAAACACCGCAAGGCAGTCGCCGTGCCTTAGCTCTGAGGCCTTCATTGCATATTGATGTGGCTGAGGCCGACACGTCTCTTAGGGCGGCTAGGACATTGTTCTACGCCAATATCTGTGAAAGCTGGGAGAGAGCTCAAGTAGCCCCAGGCTCGCTGGACGATCGTCGAGAAATGCGTACTTCCACGGTCCATGCGGTTTACACTTCAATCGATGTTATTGACCGGATGTACACGCTAATGGGCGGAACCTCGGTTTTTGAAACCTCCTGCCTTCAACAGCATTTTCGGGACGTGCATGTTGCATCGCAGCATATGATGGTAGGTCAGCCGATCATGGAAATGGCGGGGCGCGTGATGCTCGGTCTTGATGATCAGGCCTTTGGGCTTTGATTTATAACGATTTGGCTAGATCCATTGAAGTAAATTATTTGCAAAAGAACTAGCACACGAAACACCTCGAAGGATTACCATGGAACTCAAATTCGGTCTCGCAACCCCTAGTAAACTCTGGTCTTTTGGTTGGGAGGAACGACAGCAAGCGGTAAACGCAATCGTCGAATCCGGGTTCGACCATATTTTTATGGCGGACCATGTGTCATTTCGTGGTGGCTCGGGTACAGATGGTTTTGTTGAGGTAGCCTCTCTCTCTCAGCTGAATCCTAAGATTGGTGTGATGATTAGCATTTATCTGCTCCCGCTTAGGCATCCGCTGCCGGTTGCAAGGCAGTTGGCGAGCATGGCGCGGATAGCTCCGGGACGGATGATTTTTGGGGTGGGCATTGGTGGGGATGACAGACACGAGTTGGAAGTCTGTGGTGTTGATCCACGACGCCGTGGATCGCGGGCGAACGAATCTTTGGAAATAATCAAGGGACTGTTAGAGGGCGATTCGGTGAGCTTCTCAGGAAGAGAATTCAATGTTACTGATGCGGTGATCAAACCTAAACCACGCAATCCTATTCCCATATTGGTCGGGGGCCGTTCTGATGCCGCACTCACGCGTGCTGCGAAATACGGTGAAGGCTGGATTGGGGTATGGTGTTCCACCGAGCGTTTTACCGATGCCATTCGTTTTGTGAGGGAAAAGGCTGAGGAGTTTGGTCGCGTTGAACTGAATTGGTGCCATGGTTATCAGCCCTGGATCGGTGTGGATAGAAAAAACTCAAAAAAAGCCTACGAAGCTGTAAAAGCTGGTATGGAATCTTTCTACCATATACCGTTTTCAAAATTTGAACGATACACGCCTTGGGGAACACCGAAGGAAGTGGCTGAGCAGTTATCGCCCTATATTGAATCAGGCTGCCGGCTGTTTAATCTCAAAGTCTGCACTGAGAAACTAGAAGAGGAAACGGAGTTGGGAGCTGAGGTTGTTGCGCAGTTGCGAACATTCACCTAACGATTGTCACAATCACAAGTTCTGCAGGTTTATTATCTGATTGGTTAGCTAAGGAATGATTATGGGATTGTCTGAGACTGAACTAATGTTTCCGTGCGGGCTTAGAATGAAAAATCGATTTATGCTTGCTCCATTGACAAATTGTCAGAGCCACGAGGACGGTACCCTATCAGAGGATGAGTTTCATTGGCTGACCCTACGAGCCAAAGGGCAGTTTGGGATGACGATGACCTGTGCTGCCCATGTGCAAGCGGCTGGTCGGGGGTTTCCCGGCCAGTTAGGGATATTTGCTGATTTTCATTTAGACGGTCATCGTCGTCTCGCGGCAGCGATCAAGGAAGAACAAAGTCTCGCTGTCCTTCAGCTCCATCACGCAGGGATGCGCTCTCCGGCTGATCTTATTGGCACGCAACCGCTGTGTCCGTCTGACGATGAAGAAACGGGATCGAGAGCGCTTAGCTTGGAAGAAGTTAAACAGTTACGCGATGATTTCATAGCTGGGGCCGTTCGTGCGCAGCAGGCAGGTTACGATGGCGTCGAAATTCATGGGGCCCATGGTTATGTTTTATGTCAGTTCTTGAGTAGTTCCTATAACCATAGAAACGACGAATACGGTGGATCTTTGGAGAATCGGTCGCGGTTACTGTTAGAAATTGTCAGCGGTGTTCGAAGTGCTTGTGGAAAAAAGTTTTTGTTGGGGGTGCGTTTGTCACCTGAGAGGTTCGGTATCCGTCTTGCCGAGGCCCTCTCTACTTGTTGGGAATTGATAAACGGCGGTGATATAGATTTCTTAGATGTTTCTTTGTGGGATTCTTTTAAATTGCCAGAAGAAAAAGAGTTCCAAGGATCCTCTTTATTGTCGCACTTCGCTGAATTACCTCGAGGAGAAGTACAGCTTACGGTAGCCGGCAAGATTATGACCTCAGAAAATGTTAGGGATGTACTACAGGGCAATGTGGACTTTGTTGCCATCGGTCGAGCCGGGATCTTGCATCACGACTACCCCAGATTAGTGATGAATGATGATCAGTTTAAGCCGCTGCCTCTGCCCGTGAGCAGAGCGCATCTCGCTCAAGAGGGGTTGAGCGATAGCTTCATTGAATATATGAATGGATGGAAAGGGTTTGTGTCGGATTAACTGTCGATACGCTGAGGATTTTCGGTGGTCTCTGTCGTGGTATTGAAACCCTATCGAACTCTCATTGTCCTTCTTGCCGCTCAAAGTTTTGGTCAGACGGCGGCTCCTATCCTGGTTTTGCTGGGTGGTCTAATCGGTTCTCAGATAGCGCCAACCCAGAATCTGGCGACCCTTCCTTTGGCATTTATGATCATCGGTACTGCTTGCGCGACGGTTCCCGCCTCAATGATGATGGCAAGATTTGGACGAAAGACAGGCTTTCTCTTTGGATCTGCGCTGTCTGTATTTTCCTCACTACTTGCGGCTTGGGCGGTATATCAGCAATCTTTTGTCTACTTTTGTTTGGCCTCGTTTTTGATCGGAAGTTACCTCGCGTTTCTCCAGCAGTTTAGGTTTGCTGTTGCCGAGTCAGTCCCCACAGAGAAGGTTTCTCAATGCCTCTCTGTCTTGATGTTGGCTGGAATTGTAGCTGCTTTGTTGGGGCCAGAGGTCGGACGAAGGTTCAGCGTGGTAGATGGTCTGCCCGATTATGTGGGTTCATTTCTTAGCCTTTGTGTGATGATGGCGATTTCTTTTTTAGTGCTCTTGTTGTTTTTTCGTAATACGGCTGTTCGGGATGACGACGTTGAAGGCGAAGAACGACCACTGCTGACTATCCTGCGCCAGCCACCCCTGATTTTGGCGATTTTGTCAGCCCTGGTGGGCTACGTTGTAATGAGTCTGATCATGACTGCGACACCGGTCAGCATGCACGAAATCGATCGTTATTCGCTGGATGACACGACATGGGTCGTACAAAGCCACATTTTAGCAATGTATATCCCATCTTTTTTCAGTGGTTTTTTGGTCGCGCGGTTCGGCGTCATACGAGTCATACAGGGAGGCTTACTTCTTATGCTCGTCTGTGTGTTTGTAGGCTGGGGCAGGCCTGACCTTATGCATTATTTCGGGACGATGGTTTTGTTAGGACTGGGATGGAACTTCCTGTTTTTGGGTGGAACAACCTTGCTTACTCAATCCTACAGACCTTCGGAGCGTTTTAAAGTGCAGGCGGCCAACGAATTTTTAATTTTTGGCTGGCAAGCGGTAGGTTCACTGGGTGCCGGTGTATTGTTGGTAACGCTTGGATGGAATGGAGTCATGATATTTAGCTTGCCTTGGTTGGCGCTGCTGATTGTGGCTATTGTTCTTGTCTCACGACATCATCAACACGAGACTAACTAAAAGAGTTTGAGTTGTCCTATCAATGGATTTCACCTGCGAGTGAATATGTCGTAGTCTTGGCGAGACAGCAAGGAGTAGAGGCTATGGCCAAACCAAGTTATATAGGGCTTTTAAATACGATAGCTAACGCCGAGCGCGGGGGTTATGAGCTGTTTAAAGCGTGGAGTGATTCGACGAAAGACCCAGAACTTAAGCCGACGCTCGATATGGTCGCTGTTCGCGAAATGGAACACAGCTGGGCGTTTGAGAAACGCCTGACCGAGTTGGGGTTTGCTTTGAGAGCAAAAACAAGTAAAGACTTGACCAGACAAGTGCGCTACTTCAGATCTGCAGCCAGTGATAGCGACAAATTTAGCGCTTTGGGTGTGGGATCTGAAAACTCCAAAGGTTCTAAATCCGATGAGAGCGATGGCTTGCTTCAAATTCTTGCCGACAAGACGATTGACCCGCAGACGGGGGCCTTGATGGGACGTTTCATCAGTGAAGAGCGTGACACCGGGCGTCAACTGGTTAAAGCCCATAAAGCGATGCTTCGAAGAAACAAACCTAAAAAAGCTCAGAAGATAAAAACGGATAAGGGTTAGTCTGTCTTAGCGATAGGTGTCTCGCGCTCACAGTTTCGTATGTCGAAAGCTTGATTTACTGTTGTTTTTTTGTGCCAGAGCTTTATTCAAATCCTGTGAACATGACAAAATTTTCATTGTCTTCTCGTACTGATTTCACGTCATTGGCAGCAAAGGTAAAGTCGGGCCAACCCATCGCGACACACGTCATGATGTTTTGATCTTCAGGGATCTTGGCATGCTCTCGGACCACCGATGATTGCCTAATACCTCAGCCGTTGATGACGGTCCCTAGATCCCTCGTCCTGCCTGCCAGCACCAGACCCTATACCGTTGCGCCTAAATCGTAGTGACAAATGGTGTCATGTTCGATGGTTTTTTTACAGGTCATTACTAATAGACGCTGGAGCATCGAATTGACGAAAGCCTCGCATTACCCAGTCCTGACGCTGCTCAGCGTCTTTCATTGACCAATGTATCGAGTGCTTTGGCTTTCCATTTAAGTCCTTCGTCTAAATTACAACTAAACAGTGGACTACGTTACTGGTGTGACTGTGGGCGTACCCATTCATTTATTTAACAGTAGAGCACCGGTTAATTGGTCCAGGGAGCTGAACTAGGTCCCTTGTAAGTGCAAAGCAATAGACCTTTTATGTAAACTATCAGTTGGGGAGTTTTTAGGAGAGAAGGGTGGATCGCTTGGGGATCGTTTTTTCGCTTGGGGTTTTTGTGCTCATTGGGGTTGGTGAGGCAAGTGATCATGTCGTCTTTGCTCAAACGGACAAGAATCCCTTAAATATTGATGTCAACACGGTCAAGCGGGGACGCCAGCTCTATTCGATACACTGTGTTACCTGTCACGGTAAGGATGGGCGTGGCGATACGGAGATGCGTGAGTTTTTGAAGACCCCACCTTCAGACTTGACTGATGATCAGTGGAACTATGGGGGTCATGATTCAATGCTGTTTAATGTGATTCATTCCGGACGAGAAGAAAGAGACATGCCTGCCTTTCGAGAAAAACTCACAAAAGAGCGAACTTGGTATGTAATCAGTTATTTGAGGTATCTGGGAGGAGATAGACCATGAGTGACGAAGATAAACCTGGAGAAGTAGGCGATTCAACTCAGGAAATTGAACTGGATCGACGAGTGTTTTTGAAACGTGCTGCGGTGGGAGCTGGACTTGCCGGTTCTGCTGTCGCAGGAGCGCTCGGTTCTTCTGAAGCGCAGGCGTCCGAGTCGTCGCTAGCGCCACCCATTTTGCAGAGCGAGGCTCATAAATCCTTTGAGGATGCTCCCGTGAAAGAATTTGAGTTTCCAGCTCAAGGAGCCGAACTCTTTGCCAAAGCCTGCAAGGAAGAAGGGCTTGCTGCTTTATTTTGTTGTCCGGGTAACTATTCCATTGTCTCGGCACTAGCAAATGCGGGTATTCCTACCTATGGAGGACGAACCGAAGGCCCCATGTGTTCCGCTGCAGATGGGTTTATCCGGGTGACAGGGGAAGTGGCTGCCGCATCAGGTACAGAAGGACCTGGGTTTACGAACATGATCTGCGCCATTGCAGCGGCAAACTCGGCGAGAAGCCCTTTGTTAGTATTAGCCAGTAATATGTCAGTGGCAGGAGATGATACGGAGCGAGGTATTCAGCGGGGTTATCAGCAGCCAACCACTGAAGGCATGAAAAAATATGGTAAGCGTATCGTCGACAAGTCGCGTGTGTTTGAGTATGCCGGTTATGCATTTCGAGCGCTAAAAACTGGCGTTCCTGGGCCGGTTCATTTGGATTTTGTTGAAGAGTCAGCAGGTCGCGCTTCGCGTATGGATAGTGAACTTGATCTTGAGAATTACTGGGATAGAACCAAATATCGAACGGATTCCGCATCGTACCCAAATCCTCACGATATCGATCGACTGATAGACCTGATCAAAAAAGCGAAACGACCAATGATCGTCGCAAATATGGGTGTTTTTTATAGCAAGGCTTGGGACGTTCTGAGACAAGTCGCCGAACGAGGAAATATTCCTGTGTGTGAGGCGGGGCCGACCCGTGGCCACTTTGGCGATGATCATCAGCTGTCAGCTACGACAGCGCCGAATGCGATTGGTAGTGTGGATCTGGCCATACTAATCGGACAGTACTGTATGCCGACAGTAGGTGAGTACGCCTTCGATATCGACTGTAAGTATGTGCGCGTTGACCCGGAAGCCGGAGACATAGGAAGGAATTTACCTATTGATCTGGGGATCGTTGCTAATGAGCGCTGCGCTCTGGAAGCTCTATTGGATAAAATGCCGGCGATGCGCTTCGATTCCTGGGTCGCTGAAGTGGCGGCGGCCAGAGAGTCCTTTGAGCAAGAAAATGACGCCCATTATAAAAAAGGCTTGAGCTATACGGATGCTGTCCATCCCGCGGTGATAGCTACTGAACTTTCTAATTTTCTTTATCACGGAGATATTGCGAAAGATGAGGTCACCGTGGTTTCCGGAGGATTCGGTATTGGTCGCTATACTCGTCGTAGGCTTAGGGCTCATCGGCCTGGCCAGATTTGCAATGGCGCCTTTCAGTATGGGTCTATCGGCCCGGATGTCGGTTATGCATTCGGAGCGGGTGTCGCCAGTGATCTCGGCGTAGGCCCCCAGAAGGCGTACCAAGGAACCCCTGTGGTAGCAGTGACAGGCGACGCTGGATTTGGCTATTCGGGGTTTGAGATAGAGACTTTGGCCAAATACCGTATCCCGGCGATTGTGGTTGTCTACAATAACAATGCCTGGGGAACCTGGAGTGGCTATGCGAGGATGCCTCGAGTTGCTCACGTTCACCAGTTCCAAGAAAATATCCAATATCATAAGATTTCTGAGGCCTTGGGAGGCCATGGCGAATACGTCCAGAGCGCTTCCGAGCTGAAGCCTGCCTTGGATCGGGCTTGGGATGTTGCTGTCAAAAACCGTTTGCCTACAGTGATAAATTGCCAGGCAAAGAAAGAGTTTTGGTTGGGCGGCAGTAAATGGGGCCCAGGTATGCTTGGGAAAATAGAGCCTGGTTGCATGTCCTATAATCATTAGTTTTGACAGAAATGAAACAATTTCATCTTTTCTGTATATGCTTTTTATTGACCGCGTGTCAGCCTGAAGAAGCCGGAACATCGATTAAATTGATGGACCGCGTTAATGATTACCGAAAGTGGGCCAGCTATGCGGGTACTGTCGATTCGTCACAGTTTTCTTCGTTAACCCAAATAAATAAAGAAAACGTCGCCGGGCTTAAGCCTGTTTGGACGTACGACAGTGGTGATACGGCTCATCGCTGTACGCCTCTTGTTATCGACGAGGTAATGTATGTGGTCTCGCGAGGAGGTGTGGCTGCTATTCATGCGGCGACGGGTAACGAAATTTGGCATTCTCCAGACACTGCGGCGCGCTATGTTCGTGGGCTTGTTTATTGGGAAGACGAAGCCGGTGCTAATGCACGGATCTTGGTAGTTAAGGATTACTACCTTCTAGCTCTGGATCCGATTACAGGTGAAATTATCGGTTCTTTTGGCGATGCGGGTAAAATAGATCTTAGACAGAATTTGAATCGCCCTCCAGAGACTATCAAGCGAGTCGCTACGATGACTCCAGGGCGAATTTTTGAAGATCTGATTATTATGGGTTCTGCAGTTGGTGATGAGACCTATGGAGGCGCCCCAGGGGATATTCGTGCCTACAACGTACTCACAGGGGCACTGGTCTGGACATTCCACACCATCCCTCATCCGGGCGAGTATGGTTATGACACCTGGCCTGAAGATGCTTATATGAAAATTGGTGCTGCCAACGCTTGGAGCAATATGGCCGTTGATACGCGAAGGGAGATCGTCTATATCCCGACCGGAGCGCCTTCTTATCATTTTTATGGTGGTAATCGACAGGGTGACAATTTATTTGCAAATACCTTGCTAGCGCTGGATGCAAGAACTGGTAAACGAGTTTGGCATTTCCAGGCGATCCATCATGATATTTGGGATTATGATTTAGCGATGGGTCCGAAATTGTTGACCGTTAGGCACGATGGTCAGCAAATAGATGCAGTGGCTTTGGCAGGTAAGCACGGATTTTTGTTTGTGTTTGACCGTGAAAATGGTAAACCGTTGTTTCCTATTGAAGAACGACCTACGCCCAGATCAGATGTTCCAGGTGAATACGCATCGCCCACTCAGCCTTGGCCGGTTGAGTTGCCACCCTTTGCGCGTATTTCGCTCAGCGCAGAAGAGCTAAGTCCTTATGCGGATCCGGAGGAAAGGCAATCATGGGCAAATCGAATTCGGTCAGCGCGAAACGAAGGACTTTTTACTCCCCCGGCACTTCGAGGAGTCGTCAGTATTCCCGGTTCTCGAGGAGGAGCTCAGGTTGGTAACGGCGCGGTAGTTCCTGGGAAAGGATTGTTTTTCCATGCTGTGATCGAGTCACCGACCATTCCCAAATTAGATGAGCGTGGGACCTATAATGAAAACCAGTTTTCGGGAGCCACTTCTGAGGAGATTTATGCGACTTCATGTGCGGTCTGTCATGGCGCCAACGGAGCCGGGCAGCCGCCCTTATTCCCGGCGCTTGCGGGGATTTCAAGTCGTGTTACTGCTTCTGAATTTGAAAAAGTGCTTGCCGAGGGGCGTGGTCGGATGGCTGCCTACCCGGATATTCCGAAAATACAGCTGGGACCACTGATGGCATACGTCGATGGGCTGTCCGACGATAATACTGCGAACTTGGAAATGCAGTTGCGTAGCAAGGATAAACGTGAACCCTATCGGAGCGGCTACCATCATTTTTTCAGTGATAATGGACTGGTCGGTCCGCTGCCTTGGTCCAAGTTGATCGCCTGGGACCTTAACAGTGGTAAAATTCTTTGGGAAAAACCCTATGGGGATGTTATTCAGCTAGCTCAGCGCGGTATTACTGGTACTGGCTCACTCTTTCCTACTAATAGTTTGACTGCTACTGCCACGGGATTGTTATTTTCGGTTACCAATGATCGTAGGATCCGCGCTTGGGATCAAAGTAATGGTGAAGTGCTCTGGTCACATGAAATCCCGGCTGATCCTGGAGGCATCCCGGCAATCTATGAGGTTGGCAAGCGACAATTCGTGGTCGCGGCTGCTACTCGGGGCGATCGTAAAGCGCACGGATTGAACGGGAAATACGGTTATCTTGCGTTCGCGCTGCCCTGAATAATGTGAAATGAAGAATTAGTCGATTGCTCATATGACAAATCAAGGTTTGAAAGAAACGGAGTATGTGCGCGAGCGTCTCCAACATTACGCAGAGCGCGGAGTATTTTCTGGTCTGCGAGAAACATCCGTTAGGAGCAACCAATATACGTTTCACTTTAGGTGGTTGCTTGATTCGGAGTATCAGCTGACATGGGATGAGACAAATCGACAGTTTTTGTTTAAAGAACTGTTGCCTGGCATGTCCTATCCAGGTTTTTTGGATCGTGAATTGCGCAGATTCCAGCGCC
>CAZYHH010000063.1:0-12745 GCA_964647295.1 uncultured Pseudomonadales bacterium | reverse complement strand
TGGATAGGTACGGTTCGCGTTGAAAACGTCAAATCACAGCTAATCCCACTCGCGTTATCCTCCAAAATCACTCGACTGCGGCGCATTGGTTCGACCACTTCAATTCGAAATGGACCGACCTGCATGTCGGTCCGCTCAAGTGGCGCACGCCTTGAACCATAAAAACAATGCTGGCGCATGTCCGGTTGTACCACACTAAAAGCGCAATCCATGACGCCCCGATGCGGATAAATCGACATCCCAATACCAAAATAATAGGAACCGTCGCGAGAGTATCCGTTGAACCAGGTTCGATCATAGACATTTCGATCGCTGGTCGCGGAATACGCGATCGGCTCTGGGGTCTGATGAATTGGGTAGTCATCGAGCTTATTTAACATGCTTAGTCTCTCATAAATCTAAAATGCGGCGGCGGCTTCAACCGAAATACAAAGCATACTCTATCGACCTGACCGCTGGCAGACTGTCAATTCAACACTTGTTGTTGAGCTCTCGAGCCCCTAAGAATATTGCCAACGGCCTGGTTTCCCTCATGACATGCGTACTCAAAGATTTTTTGATCTGCTCGCGCTTCGAGAGGAATTTCCACCGTCCACTTCGAATGATAAACCTCGGGATCGTTCACCGTTGCGCTCCACAAGATGGTATCAAAATCGATGCGCTCAAAACGTTCGATTACTGTTAAACGCTCGGTGTGCGGCACGCCCTTGATTCTGCCCTGCGAGAAACTAGTCGCAATCCAGCCTTTGTCATTAAATCCCGTGGTTTCTACAACCAGTGCCTGATCATCCCAGTACCCCCTCGGTTGCCCGTTCCAAAACGCCGCATGTTCTAAACGAGGTCTCTTGGTCAGCGGTATGTAGCGTGCTTCATGGATCATCTCGTAATAAATCAGCACCGCTTCTGGTCGCTGTACGATTCGATAATAGTTATTGTAACCGGCCGGCAGCATACTGCCCGGCATTCCGCGAGTGATGCATCGGTCCCAGACGCTCATTGCCTCAGGATCGTCAAAGCTTTTTTTGTGAGTGTTGTCGCGCTCCCGTAAAACACTCTCCCTCACTGGCACGCGACCGCTCTTGGGAAGGATGATCTGTGAAGAGCGCATCGTGCTGACGACACGGGTCCCATTGTCCAGCCAAGCTAGATTATATGCCCCAACATTCCCGCCCTTCTTTGGGGGCGCAAATTCGGTGGTCCTTGGTGCTGCATCCAATGCTAGAGCTTTCGCCTTGCGGGCGGCCATCGCTTCAGCCTCTTCTTCGCTTACATACTCCTTTTCTGCCAATTCTTTAGAGCGCTCAAAGGGCGTCAGGGTTTCATTCGACCATAACCCCTCCAAGCTAGGGTCGCCCCAAGAAGTCTTCATGCTCGACGATTGGACATAAGAGAGCTGCGGCCAGAACAACAGAAAAAACAAAATAAATCTGAACACAAAAGCCCTCCTTTTTTAACTCACACTAGCCTATAACCTCCTATTCCTACTCGTCAAATCCTTCACAAAGCCCACTACTAACCAATCAGATAGACGCTATACTTTTGAATCACGTAGATTAGAAATTGATACGCATGAGGGCAACAACATGAGCATTCAGATATTTGGAATCCCTGGCTCCAGAGCCGACCGCTCCCTTTGGGCAATCGAAGAGACCGGTATCGAATATGAACACATAAAAACCAACTTCGGCGAAGAATCCAAAAGCGCCGAAAACCTAGATGTCAATCCCAATGGCAGGATCCCGGCACTGGTTGATGGCGATCTGAAACTTTGTGAGTCCATGGCCATCAATCTGTACCTCGCAAAACACTATGCTCCCGACCTATATCCAAACAACCCAAAAGATGAGGCAATCGCGCAGCAGTGGAGTGTTTGGGGGATCAGCGAAATAGAACCTCTACAGATGCAAATCGTTGTTCAAAAATTCTTCGTGCCCAAAGAAAAGCGCGATCAATCGGTGATCGACAATGCCACAAAGGGCCTGAAGCGACCCTTAACCGTTCTCGATCAGTCTCTTCAAGATAAAGACTATCTGCTAGGCGATCAGTTCTCGATCGCCGACTTGAATGTGGCCAGCGTGATGCTCCTGCTAGTCGCAGTCAAGACCGATCTATCTGCCTTTGAGAACGTTTCTGCCTGGATAGATCGATGTCACGCTCGGCCCGCATTGGGAAGGGCAAGAGCCCTCTAAACCGATAGCCTTTGGGTTAGACATCACTCGACAGTTTCAGTCGTTGAGGCTGTCGAACACAAACTGAATCCACATCTTTTCAGGCATAAACCCTACGATCTCGCTAAAACGCTCTGGCAGTCCTTGCGCTTGAATCGCCTCCAAGCTTTTACCTTCGTCCTTGAGAGCCTGGACAATCCCAATGGAATCTGCCACGACTGCATGATAGGCCTTTAGATCTTTCTTAGTCGCTAGTGGTCCGTGTCCAGGAATCACTTTGGTGTCTTCATCGATGATATCAATCAATGCCGCCATATTGTCTCTGAGACCCGTCGCGCTGCCACCAACATCTCGATCGATATAGGGGAATCCATTTAAATTGACGTATTGATCGCCCGTATGCACGACATTCGAATCACGAAAATAAATCACAGAATCTCCGTCAGTGTGCGCGTTGTAAGGAAAGTGGATCACATCGATGGCCTCACCATTCCAGTAAAACCGAACATTGTCTTCAAATGTGATGTTAGGCAGCGCTTCTAGTGGTCGTGTCCCTTCAATAAAACGGGCTCCGGCCTCTCGACCTTCTGCTAAACGCTTATGCACATTATGGTGCGCGACGATCGTTGACCGATCACCAAACGCTTCGTTACCACCGGCGTGATCATAATGGTAGTGACTATTAACGAGGTATTCGATATTGCCTTCTTGCAGATTAGACACAGCCTCCCGAATACCCGGCGTCATCGGCATCATCTGATCATCAACCAGGAGTATCCCATCACTACCTACTGAAACCGCCAAATTACCACCCAACGGGGGATTCGGCACTAGCAAATAGACAGTATCACTGAGCTTAGTGACCTCTTGTTTGACCTTTGAAAGGTCTTGCGAATTAACGTAAACCAAGGCATTCGAAACAAATCCCACAACAATCAAAGCTAACAAACAAGTTCGTTCCACAACCGACTCCTCCCAAAATCAAATTACTGAAAACATTTAACTATGCGAACTTGCACAGTTCAAATATTCTAACCCCTACCCATCCTAATCAGTATCGTTAGTAACCTCGTTAACGCATTCAACAAACGTCTCTACCACCTGGTCAATTTGACTCTCGGAAATCGTGAAAGCCGGACCAAAACAGACTAGATCCCTCACCTCACCAGTCCCGCCCCCATAAAAAAAGACACCCTTCTCAAGGCCTTTGACAATAATTTTATTGGTGATCGACGACTCTATCGGAAAGTGCTCCAGCGTCTCACGATCCTTAACCAGCTCCACACTCGCCAGGAGCCCCTTACCCCTCACTTCACCCAGGTGCGGATGTTGCGATAGAGAGTCTCTCAAGCGCCCCATTAGGTATTCGCCTTTACTGTTGACAGCCTCAACTAGTTTTTCCTCTCGCATAATCTCTAGAACTTCAGCCGCAGCTGCGCAAGCAGCTGGGTGTGCACCAAAAGTCGTAAACATCACCTGAAACCCTGCACTCTCGATCGCCTGACCAATGTCTTCAGTGGCGAAGACCCCACCCAGTGGTGCATAGCCTCCCGCGAGACCTTTACCGCCAACCAAGATATCAGGCTCAATCGGCCAATGCTGATATCCGAATTTGCTGCCGGTCCGGCCAAACCCAGTCATCACCTCATCGATGATCAAAACCACGCCATACTGATCACAAATTTCTCTCACCTGAGGCCAGTAATCATCCGGTGGCACGATCGCTCCGCCCGACGTGCCGGTAATAGGCTCAGCTAAAAAAGCCGCCACGGTTTCAGGCCCCTGTACTTGGATCTCTTCACGTAATAGGTTTGCATAATAGGATCCCGTGTTTTCATGAAAGCGGCCCAGGGGCGACCGCAAGGGATACGGCGTGCCGACCTCACAGAATCTAGGGAGCGCAGCCTCAAGTCCTTTCTTTCGCATGGGGTGACCACTGATCGAAGCAGTGGCTAAAGTTGTACCGTGATAACTCACCGAACGCCCAATAATCTTGGTCCGTTGATGCTGGCCAATCGCCTGCTGATAATGAAGCGCTATCTTAATCGCCACCTCGTTTGACTCGCTCCCGCCAGAAGTGAAGTGTGCCCTCGTCAACGTCTCGGGCAGCCAGTCTTTTCTAAGCGTATCGATTAACGCTCTCCTAGAGGGTGTCAACCAAGGAGGCACGACATAGCTACAGTCTTGCGTCGCCTTTGCAACAGCATCTGCCACACGTTGACGTCCATGTCCGACATTACAAACAATCGCGCCTCCAGCAGCATCAATGATCTCTTGGCCTTCATTAGTATAGAGAAAGACCCCTTCGGCTCTTTCGATCGAAAAATTCCCACTCTTCAGAAAAGTCCATTGCGCATCACTCAATTTTTTTCTACCCCTTGCTCGAATTTGTTATGAGTATCAGTTCAAATAGTTAAAACAACAACCAAATCTATATCTAAACTTTTTAGCATACATCTGGATTGTTGATGCATTGAAGTAGCGGCCCCATCGCCTGTAAAAAACTTCCCGTATTCATCGCTGCAACGGGTTCTCCTTCTGACGAGCTACAAGCATTTCTGCCAGTACATGTGTCCGGGAAATTAGGGTTATCCGATGTATTGACGATATATCCTTGATTAGAATTATGATTATTCAAACTAAACCTCGCGATGACTAGGTCATGACTAGGTAGGACGTAGAGATACTGTTGCTGATAACCAATCGCTATTCTGATAGATAATTCGCTGGTACCAGTGAGCTCTCTTGCTTCAGAGTTGGCGGTCGAACTCAGACCGAATATGGCATCGTTATATAACCACCACTTGAAGCCATAAAAGCTTTCTTCATCATCCGGCCAAGGCCGACCGGATTCCCTAACAAAGGAAGAAGAAAGAACCTGTTGAGTCCTCCACCTGCCCTCTTTCAGAGTCAAAAGTCCGAATCGAGCAAAATCTTCGATCTGCATGTCTATGCAACAGTAGGTCAGCGGATTGATCCCAGTCGCATCTACCCACAACCCAATATCGTCAGTTTCTATGTCTATCGGTTTGAGAAGCTTTTGCACTAGATAGTCATGGGCGTCCAAGCCTGTCGCCTTTTTAATAACAGATTCCATCAGCTGACTCGTTGAGTTAACGTATTGGTACTTAGATCCCGGCTGGTAAACCAAAGGGCGAGCTAACGCAAAGGCGGTCTGGTCCTCGCTAAAAAAAATACCCTCACCTCCAACACTATTGTCATCAACCATGGGCGTTAACCCCGATCTCATTGACAGCATGTGGCGTATAGTCATCGCTTCTTTATCGCTGCCCTGCCAATCGGTTATGTAGTCGCTCACTCGATCATCTAACGACTGAATCCATCCCTCATCTATCGCAATTCCGATTGCTGAAGCATAGAGACTCTTCGCGACAGACCAGCTTGTTACGCGATCTTGTGAGTTTTTTCCGGGAGCGTACCTTTCCCCAATGACCATACCTTTGTATACGATCATTACTCCTTGTGTAGCGCGGTCACCGTCAAAGACTGCATCCATAAAATCGTTCACTTTCTCAGCCGTAATACCAGCTGTCGAAGGAGAAACTCGGACCATTCCGTAAGCGTCCACCTGAGGAAATTCATCCAGCGAATCTATAATCCCATCACCGTCACTGTCTCGATCAACTACCGTTGGTGGAGAACTCTGAGCAGAACCTGCTCCACTTCCCCCACCGCAAGAAGACAAAAACAAAACCAGGATTAATAAGACCACATGGCCAAGACATACTAGATCATCATGCATCTATATCTCCCAATAAAGCCTAGGGTAAGAAACCTTATTATCGGGCTGCCAACGGCACAGTTCCGATGACATCATCGATAATCAATTCGGCGATCTCATCTGCCGTCAAACCCGCTCTGCTAACCAGCACCTCTTCTAGGTGCTCGCCTAACAGTGGTGCTCTTTCTTCAGGTCCTTTTTGGCTATATCTAAAACGGTAAGGCTGGTTAGGATAATGTTTTGTTCCGAGACCTGGCCTATCTTGAGCAATATAGGCTCCACGGGCCAAGAGATGTTTATCCCGCAACAACTCTGGACCATTTAATACTGCGCCTGCAGGAATCCCGGCTTCCTGCAAATCATGCATCAGTTGCATTTTATCTTTATCAAGCGTGTGCCCAGCAATAATCGCAGTAAGATCACTTTTAGACTTGTCGTTATCTGCCAAAGAAGGATCATCGAAAAATCTCGACAATAACTCCAGTTGATGACGATTTTTGCAGCTAACGCCAATCCATCCTTCCTGCATACAAGGGAAAACGCCCTGTAGGACATAATTATTATGATCATTACCTGTTCGTTCTGGATCAAACCCAGCGTTCGACCACCCGACCATCGCATCCCCCACGTACATGTTGCAGGCCTCGATTTGACTAAAATCCAAGTGCTGACCAACGCCGGAGCATTCTCTTTGCAGCAACGCAGCCACTAAATCCACCGCGCCCATCACACCTGAAAACAAATCACCTCCGGTCATCCCAGTATACAGCGGGCCCTCTCCTTCATATCCCGTCAAATGGGCGACACCGGACATCTGCTCTGTAGACATTCCAAAAGCAACGTAGTCTCTCCAGCTGCCCTGTGTGCCATAACCAGAAAGTGAAATCATAATTAAGCGTGGGTTTATCGACTTAAGAACCTCATAAGACAATCCAAAATTCTCCATCACTCTAGGTGTGTAGTTTTCGATAAGTACATCGGCATCCTGTATCAGTTTTTTCACAACCGATACGCCTCTCGGATCTGTCAGGTCTAACGTGATGTTCTTTTTGTTTCGATTGATCCAATTAAAGTAGGGTGATGCTTCCCAGCTCGGTAAATCATCGTTTAAAACAATTCCACTGCTACGCCATCCATCGATTCGCTGCACGGACTCGACTTTGATGACCTCTGCACCCGCGTCCGCTAATATCTGAGCGGCGGCCGGCCCGGCGAAAAACATAGATAAATCGATTACCCGAATGCCATCTAACGATAAAGGATTCAACGCTTGGTTTTTCGTCACAGCCACACTTGCTGCCGTTTTTATACCTTCAAGTGCCCCCAACACCTCATCATTATGTTCACCTAAGAGAGGTGCTCGCTGAATCTGAATACCAGCACATTCAGATCGAAAAGGGACGCTAGGCACACTCATCTTCCCAGACAAGGGATGTTCGATCTCTTGATAAAACTTTCTTTCAACGTGCGGCGTCATGACATAAAGGTCTTCCAGACTCGGCACAAGTCCAAACGGCACTCTCCACTGCTGCGCCTCATGAAACAGCTCTTCAGCGGTTTTATCTTTTAGTGCTTCTCGAAAGATCTCCCGAATCTCCTCTAAGCGCTCATCCGGCTTGGCCCAGGATATGCCTTCATAGTACTCACTTAACGCAACATCCTCTCGACCTAAGAACTTACACAGCATGTGCCATTGCGCTAATGTAAGCGCATTCAATCCGACGTAGCCATCGCTGGTGGGCAGCATATAACCCGCACCGGCACCAGAGCCAACACTAGAATATCTGCCCGTGACAGTGCCATTGTATTCGTAAGCGAGTGTGGGGATCGACGCACCACATAAAACTGCCTCCTGGGCACTGACATCGATATGCTCCCCACCACCATGTTTAGATCTACCAAATATCGCCAATAGTGTAGCCGCAGCCGAGTAAGAACCCGTCAAAGTTTCTGTGATTGCTCCTCCTGCCTGAAGTGGTTCCCGGTCCGGGACACCACAATTGTTTGCCCAGCCTCCCAGAGCACAGGATATTAAGTGCGAAGACTCGTAGCCTGAATAAGGGCCGAAGGAGCTGAAGCCTGTGATGGTGGTTAATATTACCGAAGGATTCCAAGATCTCATCGCGTCAAAACCAATTCCCTGTTTGGCCAGCGATTCTTCAGTTTGGCTCGAAATCACAACATCATACTGAGTGATCAATTGAGACAAAAAATCCATTCCCGACGGACTATCGAGATCCAACTCCACGCTTTTCTTACCAGTATTGAAATACAAAAAACTGGCACTTTTTTCCAGATCTTCTTTCTGATCAGGAAAGGGACCGTACGATCGACTGATATCACCCACTTGAGATCGCTCAACCTTCACCGTATCGGCACCCAAATCGGCGAGAAGCTTTGCCGCAAAAGGACCCGAAATTCCCTCCGAAATATCCAAGACCCGCACACCTTCGAGCATTCGCACCGGTTTATCCATTTACTTGTTCTCTTTTCTCGTAGCGAATTGAAGACATCAGAGACCAACCGATAAAGGCGACGCCAATGAGACCCGTTACTATCTCGGGAATGTGAAAAGTCGTCGACAAGAGCATAATCGCTCCGAGCGCTCCGATCGCATAATGAGCACCGTGTTCTAGAAAGATGTATTCGTCCAGCGTTCCCTGGCGAACTAAAAAAATCGTCATACTCCTCACAAACATCGCGCCAATCCCCAGACCTAACATGATAATGATAATGTCATTGGTGATCGCAAAGGCGCCCAACACTCCATCAAAGGAAAACGAGGCATCAAGAATCTGAAGATAAATAAACCCCATCAAACCATTTCGCTTAACAGCCTCTCCCGCTTGCGGACTCATCATCTTGGACAGACTATCGACGATGACATACAAAACAATCCCACTTAGTCCATAAACCAGAGCCGGGCCTCGGTCAGATTCCGGAAGCAGTGCCTGCCCGGTAAGCAATAAAAGCAGCGCAATAATAATCGAGATAGATTCAATCTTGGCGCTAAGCAGCGCTAACCCCTTTTCGACAGGCCTCAACCAATGCACGGTTTTATCCTTTTGAAAGAAAAAATTAAGAAATATTAAAAACAAAAACATTCCCCCAAAAGCGGCCACTTGAACGTGCGAGGCCGCAAGGTAATTTGAATATTGCTGAGGATCCTCAAGGGACAAGCTGACGACCGTGTTCATTGACAACCCGGCCGTGACGGCAACAATCGCGATGGGGAACACCAGACGCATCCCAAAAACCGCAATCAATATGCCCCAGGTCAAAAAATAACGTTGCCATCTCTCATCCATATCTTTTAGAACTGAAGCGTTTACCACCGCATTGTCGAAGGAAAGACTCACTTCTAAAATGCTAAGGATGACTACCAAGGCCATCACATTATAGATCGATTTACCGCTCTCCAGCCCCCACCAAAAGGCAAGACCAAGACATACCGCGGTAAAAGCAAACGAGAGCCGAAAATGCTTCAAGCTTTAACTCCTAATATCATCAACACTCAATTTTGTTCATGATTCGATGCGATAGCAAAGGACAAATAAACACTCTTCACGCATCCAGCGAAAGAGATCAAACAAATCCTTCTATCAATTTACTTACTGCCTTTAATATAGCAGCTTGACTTCATAAACGGAGACTTACTTGACTAAGCCACTAGAGGGTATACGAGTACTGGACATTGGCACTTTACTGGCTGGCCCCTGGGGAGCAACCCTTCTAGGTGATTTTGGCGCAGAAGTAATCAAAATAGAACAACCTGGTACTGGAGACTCTCTAAGAGGCCCTCCGAAAGACGGAGAGCCGGGAACTCCTTTGAATTGGCTAATCGACTCGCGGAACAAAAAGTCGATAACCTTGAATTTGAGAGCCAAAAAGGGACAACAGATACTGCGAGAATTAGTCTGCATTTCTGATGTGCTTTTTGAGAATTTCACTCCTGGTACTCTAGAAAAATGGGGCTTGGATTGGGATGATCTAAAACAAGTCAATCCAAATTTAATCATGGTCAGTATTTCTGGGTATGGCCAAACTGGCCCTTATTCTGACCGTCCAGGTTATGATCGGATCGCCCTCGGCTTTTCCGGATACATGTATCCCACCGGCTTCCCTGACAGATATCCTGTGCGCCCAGCCTTTGCGACAGCTGATTATAACACCGCAACCTTTGGTGCTTACGCGGCAATGCTGGCGCTCTACGCGAGAGACGTAAACCAAGAAGCTGGCCAACTCATCGACCTTGCGCTCTACGAGGCACCCTTTCGGATTAGCTCTAACTTAGTGGCGAGCTGGAACGCAACAGGAAAAAACCGCGAGCGAATTGGCAATCGGAACCCTGGGTTCTCGCCCGCAGGGACCTTTGAAACTTCAGACAAGCGATATATACAAATTGCTGCGGGCGGTGACAACGTCTGGCGACGTCTGGCCAAAATAATTGGTGGCGACGCACTTGCAGAAGATAACCGTTACAAAACTAGCAGAGACCGCATCAACCGGTCTGATGAGCTAGAACAGTTAATCGAAACCTGGATCGCGCAACGCGAATTCTCCGAAGTTGAAAACACATTGGTGGAAGCTGGAGTTCCGGCGGGAGGAATACTAAGGGCCTCCGACATAGCTGAGGATCCTCACTATCGTGAGCGAAACAGCCTCATTGAATTCGAGGATCCCGTGAACGGTAAAATCGCCATGCCAGGAGTGATTCCTAAGCTTTCCGAAACCCCGGGCGAAGTAAAGTGGACTGGTCCCGCTCTAGGCCACCACAATCAAGAGATCTACAAAGGCTTGTTAGATAAAACAAAAACCGAGCTATTAGATCTGCAAAACGAAGGCATTATCTAGACGTTTAATATTTTTTAAAGCCGAGCCCCCTTATATTTTGTGCTCCATCCTTGGCATATGGCGAGTGACATATTGAGATGGTAGAGTTAAAGCCATGAACTCAGCACCAGAATGGGTCGAATCCCAGATTGCCTTTGTAAACGAGGAGTGGCGCGCGCAAAGCGAGCTGCCACGAATTTACAATCGCGAAAGTCGCTATGCCAACACCACAAAACATGATGTTGTCATCCATAATGCCAGGCTTGAAAAAGAAGAACGTGACCTAGATAGCTGCGGCTACACGCTTATTAATCACAAAACAAACATCACCGACTTTCGCGATAAGACCGTGGTCGCTGAACAATACTTCCCCGAGATGCGGGAGGTGATTCTTGAACTCACCCAGGCACACGAGGCAATTATTTTTCCGTTTTATCAGGTTCGATCCAGAAACCCCGATAATTTCTTTGACGCGTACTCGCTTTATATGCACTGTGATTTTAGTCCCGACACCTGGTTACAGTTCGCGCAAAGTATCGTCAAGGACAGCGGATCAAAGGAAGCATACCCGGTCGAGGATTGGGATTTTGCACTCTTCAATTTCTGGCGCCCTATCAAACGAGCTGTGGACAAGGATCCGCTGGTTTTTATCGACGCACGCACCGTGGAAAGACAGGACATCATCAATTATCGTCTTATTGAAGAGGGCGACAAAGCCCAAGCCGCGCTACCGTTGTACAACGAAAACCAAAGGTACTGTTACTTCCCAAACATGAAAATAGATGAAGTCTTAGTTCTGAAACAATTAGACTCCAGGCCAGAGAAGTCTCTAGTATGTCCTCATACCTCCTTTATCGACCCAACCGCGCCAAAAGATGCAGCAGAAAGAGAAAGTATCGACATAAGATTTATGTGCGTTTTCCCAAAAGAAAAAGCGAGCTAGCTTTTTCTTAGATTGAGCAAGTTGATAACCTTAATTAAACAAGCATGCATGCTAATAAATTCAGGAGAGGGTTAGATAATGGATAAAATGAGAGCAGCGGTTTTGGTTGAGCCTAGCAAAATTGTTTGCGAAGAAACCCCATTGTTTGAACCCGAAGCCGGTCAAGTTGTCGTAAAAAACCATATGGCGGCAATCTGTGGATCGGACCTTCATCAAGTGTTCTATGAAGCCTACAGTCCCAAACTCCCTGCAGAACCAGGCTGGCCAGGACATGAGGGTGTCGGCGAAGTCATCGAATCGCGCAGCGACAATTTAAAAGTCGGCGACCTGGTGTTAACGGTTCCCGGCGCTGGTTTTCAACGGTGCTTCGCGGACTACCAGACGTTGCCCGACTGGTGGTGCCTTCCGCTACCCAAGTACGAAGGGCCTATCGAAGATCTTCTGATGGCGCAGCAATTTGGCACGACAATCTATGCTTTGCGAAGAGGGAACATGGACTTTGTTGGCAAGTCTGTCGCAGTCTTAGGACAAGGCTCTGCGGGACAATTTTTTGCATGGCAGGCAAAACACCTTGGTGCGAAAGATGTGATTGTCGCTGACTTATCTCCAGCGAGACTTGCTCAATCTTCCATTTTTGGTGCAGACATATCAGTAAAAGGGGATACCGAGGGTCAGGCCATCAAGGAAGCTGTGATGGACGTTACGGACGGTCGGGGCGCCGATATAGTAATAGAGGCGGTAGGAAAAGCTGAGACCATCCAGCACGCTATAGATATCGCTCGGCCCAGAGGAAACGTCGTATTCTTTGGCTTACCTGACACCAGCGAACCAGTCCCCTTCAGTTATATTAATTTTTTCATGAAACAACTCAAGGTGTATGCGGTAGTGGGTGCGCAAGCTGTAGAAGATCTTTACTCTTTTCATAAGGCGTTGGATTGGATTGCGCGACGAGAAATCGATGTTTCTGAGATGGTCAGTCATAGACTCTCCCTTGAGAAAATTGATGAGGCAATGACGTTGGCCCACGAAAGAGACGAAGATGCCCTGAAAGTTACGTTA
>CAZYHH010000062.1:7290-12757 GCA_964647295.1 uncultured Pseudomonadales bacterium | reverse complement strand
GAGATCGTCCAGTTAGCTGCTAATAATCGCGATAAAACGACCTTAGTAGTCACTAAAGACTCCGCCTCTGAAGAAAGGATTTTTAATGCGCTTTTATTTCTAGCGCCCAGAGACCTAGCGGGCTCGATCATTCGATTTCCAGGCTGGGAAACTCTCCCTTATGACATGTTTTCACCACATCAAGATATCATTTCTGAACGATTATCGAGTCTGTACAAATTAGTCTCGAAATTTGAAGGCATATTGGTTATGTCCGCTCAAACGTTGATGCAACGTACTGCTCCAATTGAATATATCGCAGGATCATCCTTTTCTTTTGAAATCGGCGATCAGATGGTTCTAGAAGACCAGAAAATCATTCTTGAAAGCGCAAGCTATCAACGAACTGATATCGTCACGGAAAAGGGTCAGTATGCTAGTCGAGGCTCCATCCTCGACCTATATCCAATGGGAAGTGAATGCCCTCTGCGCCTAGACCTATTCGACGATGAAATTGAATCAATAAGATCGTTCGATCCGAGCTCACAACTAACAATCGAAAACCTACAGCATTTCAAAGTGCTTCCTGCCAAAGAATTCCCATTTGATGAAGACGCCATAAAAAAATTCAGAGAAAACTGGCATGACAATTTTCAAGGAGATGTAAGGCGATGCGCAATTTATCAAGACGTAAGTAATTATATGTCGCCAAATGGTATCGAGTTTTTTCTACCATTCTTTTTCGATGACACTGCCTCAATATTTAGCTACCTCCCACAAGACTCCCAATTGATTCTAGAACAACAAGTCTGGGAATCGAGCTCAAACTTTCGACAAGAAGTTAATTTAAGATGGGAATCGCTCCGACATGATATTGAGGCACCAATTCTTACGCCCGACCAGCTCTTTTTATCCGAGGATGAGTTTAAATCTAAAACTTCTCTTTTCGAAATTAAAGAAATCAGCCCTGCCACTGACAAGACACAATCGCCAAATTTCAAAACCATCCAAATCCCAAGTTTCAATAGCCCCGGTAAAAAAGACTTAAATGAATCCGAACTATCGAAGTTTATAAAACAAACTGATCGGCCAATCCTGTTTTGTAGCAACTCCGAAGGTCGGCGCGAAATTCTGGACGCCAAACTACTCAAATTGGGTATACAGACCAAGGTGATCGACCACTTCGAAGACTATCTTAATCAAGATGGCCATTGTGTCGCCATTTCTCCAATGACCTATGGCTTATGGAACGAAAAAGCACTCGTCATAACAGAAACAGAATTGTTTGGGACAAAAACAATCGCCCCAAGAAATATCGCAAACCGAGTGATTGATCCCGAGCAAATCATACAAAACTTAAATGAACTGCACATCGGTGCTCCCGTGGTTCACTTGGAACATGGAATCGGCCGTTACTTGGGTTTGGAATTGCTAGAAATCGAGGAGGTGAAAAATGAGTATTTAGCTCTCGGTTATGCTGCCGGTGCCAAACTTTACGTACCCGTTTCTTCATTGCACTTAATATCTAGATACTCTGGAGCTGAGGAAGAACAAGCACCCCTGCATAAACTAGGTTCTAGTCAATGGACTAAAGCAAAAAAGAAGGCTGCCGAAAAAATCGTAGATGTGGCAGCAGAGCTTTTACACGCCTACGCAAAACGAGAGGCTAAAAAAACTACTAGCCTGTCCATCGATTCAAAAGATTTGGAACGCTTCGCTAACGAATTTCACTTTGAACTCACAGAAGATCAGGATCATGCAATCCAAGCTGTGATAGCAGATCTTCGCTCGGAAAGAGCAATGGATCGCCTGGTGTGCGGAGACGTTGGTTTTGGAAAAACCGAAGTCGCAATGAGAGCTGCTTTGGTTGCGGTGAAATCCGGTAAGCAGGTAATCATATTGGTACCCACCACATTATTGGCGCAACAGCATTTCGATACCCTGAAAGATCGATTTGCACATTGGCCATTTATCATCGAGTTAATCAGCAGGATGCGTCCCTCAGATGAAATAAGATCAGTTGCGGAAGCTTGTTCAAATGGCAAAGTCGATATCGTCGTTGGAACCCACAAGCTACTAGGCAAAGATTTTAAGTTCAGAGATTTAGGCCTAGTTATTATCGATGAGGAACATCGCTTTGGAGTCCGACAGAAAGAGCTGTTAAGATCTTATAGATCACAAGCCGACGTACTGACTCTAACCGCGACACCGATACCCCGAACATTAAACATGTCATTGAGCGGTATCAGAGATTTATCGATTATTGCAACTCCTCCCGCAAAACGTTTATCTATTAAGACATTTGTGCAAGAAAAACGACCAGATCAAATCAAGGAAGCGATAAACAGAGAGCTAATGAGAGGCGGCCAAGTCTTTTTTGTTCACAATGAAGTAAAAACCATTGAGCTGGTGGCACAAACCTTAGCGGACCATATTCCAGATGCAAGGATCGGAATCGGACATGGACAAATGCCCAAACGACAGCTTGAGCAAGTAATGAGCGATTTTCATCAGCGACAAATCAACGTTCTGGTTTGCACCACAATCGTAGAAAATGGTATCGACGTACCCAATGCCAATACCATCATAATTGATCGAGCAGATAAATTTGGCCTAGCTCAGCTACACCAACTCAGAGGCAGAGTCGGCCGAAGCAGCAGGCAAGCATATGCTTTTCTACTTACCCCAGATGAGAAGGCGATAACCCCAGATGCGGTGAAACGTCTAGATGCAATAGAGGCGGCAGGGGATTTAGGAATAGGATTCACTCTTGCCACACAAGACATGGAGATTAGGGGGGCAGGAGAACTGCTGGGAGAAGAACAATCCGGACAAATGGAATCGATTGGGTTTTCGCTTTACATGCGAATGCTCAACAAAGCAGTCGAAGACATCAATCAAGGAAGAATTCCTGAATTAGATAAACCAATCAATGACTTTGCAAAAGAGATAAATCTTCACTGCTCAGCCATTATTCCAGAATCTTATTTGCCGGACGTTCACTCACGGCTGATTTTTTATAAAAGGATCGCAAGTGCTATAAATGAAGAAGACATCGAGTCTCTGCAGGTTGAAATGATAGATCGTTTCGGACTGTTGCCCGAGCCGCTAAAGAGGCTATTCATAATTTCCAAAATCAAGTTAGAGTGCGAATCGCTGGGTATACATACCGTTGAACTAGGCGACGAAAAAGGAAAGCTAATTTTTGCAGACTCCACAGCAATAGACCCTATGACAATTGTCACTCTGGTTCAAAAACATAGTGACACCTATCAATTCGAGGGAACCTCTTCTCTTCTCATAAGTCAAAAATTAGAGCACTTTGAAGACCGTGTTATTTTCCTTAAGGAGCTTATTAAAACCCTGACAACCTCTAGAGACGAAGCCATTCATGCTTAATCGATGGGGTTATGTCACTTTATTTTCAGCATTGGTTATATATTTTCCGATGCCCTGCTGGGCCCAGGACCTCCAGACAAAAGATTTCTTAAAAGGAAGATGGTATGAAACCGAAATAATTGTTTTTGAATACCTCTCTACCCTCTCAGCCAATGAACCGGAAAAACTTGCAATTAATGCCCGGCGCGTCTGGCCAGAAAATATTCGGACTAACAGGAATCAGCTCACAAGAAATCGATTGGAAAATTCCTTTCCCTATGACCAGACATCTTTTCAAAACAATATAGAAGACCAGATAATTAATTCCCTCACCTCTATCGACAAAAAGTGCTTAGGTTATCCAAACCTAATCAAAAGAGACTCACTTCACCCAGATCTCCTTCATGTCGGTATAACTAACGAAAAGGTTGATCAATACTTGACCAGGCCCCTAGAAGAATCGCTCAAGATGCAAGAGCACGAAAGTGCCACGCTAGAGCTAGAACTTAACTCTTCGACGTTTGAGAACGAAAAAAGCATTGTTGAATCAACAGCAAATAAATTTACGTTGAGGACGTCTACTATCTTAGATTTTGTATCCGAAATTGGAGCATTCGAAGCCACACTTCACCAGAGCGCCTTTAGCTGGCTACCAAAAGAAACATTTAACTTAAAAGATGAATATCTTGCCATCAGACGAGCGGCATCGATTAGACCAGTGTTTCATGGGCGCTGGAGACAGTCAGTACCCGAACGAGGCAATGCACAACCAATATTAATCTCCTTAAGTGGCTCAGATAGTCCTAAGACGCTCGAAAAACAACTCTCCAAAATCGAGGGTCTAGTACATTTGACTGCGAGAAAATTCTTGCATCTTGATTTCAAGCTCTGGTATCACGCGGATGGCTTAGGGAAAGACCCTGTAAACATGCCCAGCCGCCAACTAAAGCCTACTGAAGGAGGAGAGTATATGGAATTAATAGAAACCAGACGTATGCGGTCGGATGAACTCCACTACTTCGACCACCCAAAAATTGGAATAATAGCAAACATCTATGAAGTCAAAATCCCTCGAAACTTGGGTCTTTCGCGAGAGGCGCTATTAGATTGAAGAACTAAACAACGCCTTAGATAAATTAACAGCTCCATTTTCTATCGCTTTACGAATATCACCTTTATCAATTGGTCCTAAAGAAAGGCCTGCTGCAGGATTTACTACTAAACAAAGACTAGCGTAATCCAATTCTAGTTCGCGTGCCAAAGCACACTCGGGCATAGCGGTCATCCCAACCAAGTGACAACCATCATTTTTCATCCTCTTAATTTCGGCAGCAGATTCAAGTCGCGGCCCTTGGGTACATCCATAGGTAATACCTGCAGTTTTTTGAACACCACAACCTATCGATAAACACGTGTGCAATATTTCTTGTCTAAGCTTTTCTGAAAAAGGGTAGGAGAAATCGATATGTCTTCGTTCATCATCAAAGGTGTGCTCCCTTCCCCAGGTATAATCAATAATTTGGTCAGGAACAACCAAATCACCCACCAATAATTCTCTGTCAATCGCGCCAACAGTATGGACGGCCCAAACTGACTCCACCCCTAAATAATGAAGTAACCAAAGATTAGCTCGGTAATTAATGGAGTGAGGGCTTATCGATTCATCAGCCCCATGACGTCTGATCACCACCACTCGTCGGGTTTCTGTATCTATCAAAAATGGATGATCACTGGCCTGCCCCCAAGGGGTCGCAAGTGTAATGTCCTTTCGATAATGGTCGTCGGAAAGACCAAGACCGATGGACCCTATCAATACCCCGACCTTTTGCATCCAATTATGACTCTAAAACTGAATATAAGTCAGGAAGACTATAACCGTATCCACCGTAGGACAAGCCGCAACCAAATACTCTTTGCTCTTTAGGGCGAAAACAGGAATAAGCGCTTTTTGATCGGTCCGATTCGTTTGTTCGATCCACCAAAGCCCCGATCGAAACACTCAAAGCTCCCCTTCTTTGCGCCCATAAATTCAATCGTTCTATTTCTTCGATAAAACTTAACTTTCCAACCATAAAAAGGACGTCCCTACCTTGAACATCAACAATTGGTT
>CAZYHH010000062.1:0-7218 GCA_964647295.1 uncultured Pseudomonadales bacterium | reverse complement strand
GCAACAGTTGTAAAAAACCAAACCCCATCGCTCAAATTGAACAAAATGATGGGATGTCGTTCGTGAAAATCAATTGTCAGCCTAACTGCCAATTGATCAATGGCCTCTAAGACTTCCTGATTTTCTACTACTAGCTCCGCTGTAGAAAAAGCGGTTCGAAGCTGAGCGGGAATCATTTCAGACTCAGAAAATGCGGACAAATCGTGGTTCATTCAAATCCGCTGAGCGACTTAACATCCAGCGTTTGCGTAGGAAAGGCTATCTCCGCCTGGTGACTTTTGATTATGGCCGCAATCTTAAACAAAACATCCTCCTTTATTTCATGGTAAGCCGCCCAATCAGTCGTTTTAGTAAAGCAGTATAGAAAGAAGTCCAAAGACGATGATCCAAAATTCAAAAAATTAACCATAATCATTTGATCTTGATCGATGGCATCATGTTTATTCAGCATTTTTCGCACGTCGACCAGAATAGGCTCGAGTGTTTCAATATCGTCGTAACGTAATCCAATAGTTTCATGAATTCGGCGGTTCGTTTGTCTTGAAGGCGTCTCGACGGTCATTTTGGCAAAGAGTGAATTGGGGACATATAACGGCCGCTTATCAAAGGTTCGGATGATCGTAGCCCGCCAATTTATTTCTTCGACCGTACCTTCGATTTCACGATCCGGTGATCGAATCCAGTCACCTACCTTAAAAGGCTTATCAATAAAGATCATGATGGTTCCAAATATATTGGCCAGTAAATCTTGGGCTGCGAAACCAATAGCCAATCCTCCTACACCACCCATTGCCAGAACACCGGTAACAGAAATGCCAAAAGCCTGCATCACTAAAAGGAATCCAGTAATCAATATGACCGCTCTTACCAGTTTGCCGATCATCGACAAAGTCGTCTTATCTAACGCATTCTCTGCTACCCCTGAAACACTCCACTTATCTTCAACCAATCGCGTAAATCGAGTTGAAAACCAGACAAGTACCGAAATAATTCCTGCATCTCTAAACTTATTCACGTGAGAAAATATTTCTGCCTGGGCCGCTCCGCCTACGGCTTCAGCCGCAAAAGAGATTCCGAGAATCCATATAGATACAACCACGGGGCGACGAGCCGATTCTGCTAAAGCGTCGTCGAAAATATTCGACGTCAATTCGGACTTATGTGCTAAACGATCTAATAAGATTTTGGCAATAAATCGAGCGATTGCTGTAAAAATCACAATCGCAAACACCTCGAACATCCAGGCATTTTCACTAACGGTATTAATCAAGTTATCCAAAACATTCCTTTGTCGTATTTCGCAATTCTAAGTATTTTTCAACCACACGAGCAATAATCGTCCGATAACCCAAATATAAAATCAAACAACAATATGCTGATTTCTAAAAAAAATTATGCCATACATCAACACCTAAGATGATTAAAATAGTTACGAGAGAAGATTTCCGCCAATAAATCATACTGTTTGCCTGATAGTTAATAACTGTATATAATTACAGTCTAATGGGTTTAAATACAGGTATATATGGCAACTAACTTAACGGTCAGACAGGCACAGATACTGGAATTAATCAAAAAACATATTGTGGAAACCGGTTTCCCGCCTACCAGAGCGGACATCGCACAAGAATTTGGATTTCGTTCTGCCAACGCAGCGGAAGAACACCTAAAAGCTTTAGCCAAAAAAGGCATGATCGAGATGATACCAGGGGCCTCAAGAGGAATTAGGCTTACCGAAACAAGCATTCAAGGAATTCCGCTAGTTGGCAGAGTCGCTGCCGGAGACCCTATCCTGGCTGAAGAAAATATAGAAGATCGAATCGATCTACCGCCAGGTTTTTTCAACCCGCATGCGGATTACTTGCTGAGAGTCAAAGGCGACAGTATGAAAGAAGTGGGCATTTTAGATGGGGACTTACTGGCCGTTCATAAAACTCAAATTGCCACTAATGGTCAGATTGTAGTCGCTCGAGTTGAAGAAGAAGTTACAGTAAAGAGGTTTCAGCGAACGAGAAATAAAAACCAAATATTTCTGTATCCTGAAAACGATGAGTACCAACCGATCGAAGTAGACCTGAGCCAACAGAATTTTGCGATCGAGGGCCTGTCAGTGGGAGTGATCAGACAGCGCATCTAATACGTTAGGAGGCTTTCTTTTTTTTGTTTTTAGCTTTTATGCTCTCGACCCACTTGCCTGTATCAAAGAAAGCCTGCCAGCCTGTTGCCTTTCCATCAATTTCAGTTTGAAGATATTGCTCTTTGTTCTTTCTACTGTAGCGCAAAATAGAAGGGTTTCCGTCGGGATCCTTTTCAGGCCCATCCAACAAATATCTAAACTTAGGATCCAATTCATTTGCGTGCGATTTGATTTCAAGTAACTTGGGAGCGCGGGTCTCTCGATTTTTGGGAAATTGACTCGCCGCAAGAAAAATACCAGAAGCTCCATCTCGCAAAAGATAATAATCGTCAACCTTTTCACATCTGAGTTCAGGCATTGGAATAGGATCAGCCTTAGGAGGCGCTGCCTCACCATTTCTAAGAAGCTTGCGTGTGTTTTTACACTCTGTGCAGCCAAAATACTTGCCAAAGCGACCGGATTTGAGCTCCATCGGAGCAGCGCATTTATCACACTCTAAACTCGGCCCGTCATAGCCCTTTATCTTAAAATGACCATATTCGATTTCATGGCCTTCACAATCAGGATTGTTACTACAAACATGTAACTTCCGATTTTCGTCGATCAGATGGCTTAACATGATTGCACTGCACTCAGGGCATTTACGCCTTTCTAACAGCAGTTTTGACTCGCTTTCCTCGTCGACCTCTACATCAACAACTTCATCACCCCGTATCAGATTGATCGTTTGTTTACAGCGCTCTTTGGGTTTCAACACATACCCTGAGCAACCAAGAAATACTCCGGTAGACCCATTTCTCACTTGCATCTGTCTGGCACAAGCAGGGCAATCCAACTCGATATTTGCCGGCTCGTTCAACCTCATCCCTTTTTCAGGGTCTTTAGCTGCAGTAAGATTGTCGCTAAAGTCATGATAAAATGTGTCCAGAACCTGATCCCATACTCGATCACCTTTCGCGACTTTATCTAACTCTTCTTCCATTGACGCGGTAAAGCTGTAGTCGAGCAAACCCTCAAAATTTTCAACGAGCCTGTCTGTGACCACTTCTCCAATTTTTTCCGCATAAAATCTCTTGTTTTCTAATCGTACATAACCCCGGTCCTGAATAGTTGAAATAATGCACGAATAAGTCGAGGGTCTGCCAATACCTAGTTTTTCCAACTCTTTAACCAAGCTGGCTTCGCCGAACCTAGCGACTGGTTTGGTGAAGTGCTGAACGATCTGTACATCATCTAATTTGAGGTTTTGTCCGACCTTGTAATCAGGAAGCACCGTGTCTTCTTCTTTCTTTCTAGAGACAGGGGGGAGGGCCTTAGTAAAACCATCAAATTGCATTACGCGACCACGAATCCTCAACTCGTAATCACCAGATTCTACTAGAACCGATGTACTGAGATATTCGGCGTCTGGCATCTGACAAGCCAAAAATTGATTGCGAATCAGCTCATAAAGTCTAACAGCGTCAGCATCCACGCCCATAAGTTGATCGGGTTTCTTATTAACGTCACTAGGGCGAATAGCTTCATGAGCCTCTTGAGCGTCCTCCTTACTGCTATAGATCCTGGGCTGTGGTAACAAGTAAGCATCACCAAAGTCAGATTGAATAAGCTCACGGCACGAAGCAAGCGCTTCAGCACTTAAATTGGTCGAATCTGTTCGCATGTAGGTAATGTATCCCGCCTCATATAACCTCTGAGCCATAGTCATCGTTTTTTTAACTGAAAAACCAAGTCTGGTACTAGAACCTTGCTGCAATGTAGAAGTAATGAAAGGGGCATTGGGTTTTGAACGCGTTGGCTTGTCTTCTCGTTTAGCTACTCGATAGTGACCCGACTTCAATTCTTCAGATGCCTTTGACGCTTCTTCAAAGGTTTTAGGTCTAAAAGATTGTCCCTGACTCCGAGTCACCTGAAAATTTACTGACTCTTCGGCCCCTTCTTCCCTTAAGTCAGCAAAAGCCTCCCAATATTCTTCAGGAACAAACGATCTTATCTCACGCTCTCTCGAGACGACCAACCGAACTGCCACACTCTGGACGCGACCTGCAGAAAGCCCCCTCGCCACCTTGGACCAAAGCAAAGGAGAAAGTTCAAAACCTACGACCCTATCTAGGAATCGACGAGCCTGTTGAGCATGAACCATATCCATGTCGATCTCACCGGGGTCCACGAAGGCCTCCTCTATCGCGTTCTTGGTGATTTCATTGAAGACGACTCTACGATACTTACTGGGGTCACCCCCGATAATTTCCTTGAGGTGCCAAGCAATCGCCTCTCCTTCTCTATCCAAGTCCGTTGCTAAATAGACAGTATCAGTTTTATCGGCTAATTTTTTTAACTCATCGATAACTTTTTCTTTGCCCGGAAGGATCTCGTAATAGGCTTCCCAACCCTTTTCCGGATTCACGCCCATCTTTCGTATCAGCTGTTCTCGAGAGCGCTTTATCTTATAAATTTCTCGTTCTTCAGGAGCGAGGGCTCTCGTTTTTTTGGCTTCTTCGGCACGTGCCTGTGGGTCCACCGGTTTACTGCGTGTTGGTAGATCGCGAACATGCCCAACACTTGACTTGACCACATAGTCTGATCCCAAATATCGGTTTATGGTTTTGGCTTTTGCGGGTGACTCTACGATGACGAGGGAACGAGGCATATTATATTTCTAGTCTCCTTTTTTAGCCGACACAGGTAGCAAACAACAGGCGGCTTTCAAAAACAAAATCGCGCGGTTTATAGGCGCTTTAAATACCTTCTGTCAAGTAAATTATTATTCACGATAGAAATAAATGGCGCGATTTAATCGCGATTACCCCTGTTTTCTGAGTCTTCAAAATATTCTTTAGCTTCTCTCAATATCCCTAATACGCCCTGATAAACGCTTTCAGAATCATCACTTTCTCTCCACAGTAAGCTGATTTTATGAGGCGCAAACTCGAAGGCTAGAACGTCTTCAGGAAGCCGGCTTGTACTCGTCACAATCAATTCAATCAACTTCGGGTGATTATTAAGAAAATGAAGTTCACCTTCATTTCTAACGCCCCAGCCGTTAAATACCTGGTAAACGGACGATTTATCTTCTGTAAAGGTTTTCAACAACAGTAAATGGGGTAAATCCAGTGGTTTCGTCAAAATAAATTGATAGGCAGCACATTCTATTTTTGGTTTCAGTAATTTACCACCCGCATTGACCATTTCGCTCGCATCAGCCGACATTTTAGGGATGTACATAACTTCTACTCTTATCCCATCACTCATCGCTCGCTTTCTTATTTTTGCCTGTCTGCGCTGCTTAGGACTGGGTATTGCATACAGCAAAGGCACAAACGCTAATAGAAATAATCCTACGATGATGATCCAAGTCAATTTAGGCCCCTAATGTAAATTTCCTCGAAAACCAAGACGTTGAGTGTCATCCCACTCAATAACATAAAACAATTACAGTTTGCACAACTAGCTATCTGGATCGTTGGTCAATTTTACTAATCTTGCCCGATTTTGCCCAACAAGCGGAGGGATGGCATACTTGGCAAGATAGTTTTTAACGCTCAGACCAATCACAAAAACGACCTCCCGGACTGTTAGTCAAAATTAGGAAACAAATTCTTTATGCAATGCATCAAATATCTTGGCATAAATGTGGCGTCTATATCGCTTTCAATCCTATTGATTACAACTCACGGATATTCGTCCAATCTTGTCAATGAACCATCAAACCTTGAACAACGACAGCTGTACAAAAAAGCATTAAACCATTTATCAAAAGGTCAAATCACCAATTTCAATAAGATCAAAGCGTCTTTAACCAATTACCCATTGATAGACTACCTCGAGTACCACAAATTTAATCGGCTCTTGCACAAGCGATCTAAGAATCAGATGGAGGAGTTTAAGAAACAATATGATCACCTCCCGATAACAGCCTTAACCGAAAAAAGATGGTTGAAGCTGGTTGGCAAACAACGTCGGTGGAAGTCATTCCAAGATCATTACACGTCAAGCTCCGACCCGGAACTAGAGTGTCTCTATGCTCGATCGCTTTACGGCACCAATCAGAAAGATAAAGCACTGCAACTCGCTGAGAGCCTTTGGACAAAAGCTAAATCGCAACCCAAGATATGTGATCCACTCTTCGAAGTATGGAAAAAAACAAAATATTTCAACGAAGACATCGTATGGTCAAGACTGCAATTAACGATTCAAAGTAACCAGCGCCAGTTATCAAGGTACTTGTTGCGGTTTCTATCAGGCTCCAACAAACAAGCTGGTCAAACTCTCTATCGAGTACACGTCCAACCTAATCGAATCAGCAAATTCAGACCCATAGGCGCTTCAAAAACCAAGGAACGCTACGTGATTGTCCACGGCTTATCTCGCTTATCAAACAAGAATCCTAATCTCGCCAAGAAGACATGGGAGAGGCTTTCAGCAAAGTATGTATTTACAAAGAAAGAGGCAATAAAAGTCAACTCGGCAATCATCTTAGGTTTCTCTCAATCGAACGACTTTCCATCGGAAAAACAGCGTTCTTCTTTGCTTAATCTAGAAGGGTTTTCATCCAAAATGGCCGATGCAGCGATCCAAAATGCTAATTGGCAAGAAATCAATTATTGGGCCAAGCATGCAAATGATATCGAGAAAAACATAAGATGGGATTACTGGTTGGCCAGAGCAAAAATCGAGCTAGGACAGACCGATAGCGGTAATAGTCAACTGGAAAAAATCTCTAATCAAAGACATTACTACGGATTCTTGGCTGCAAGCCTGTTAAGTAAACCATTCTCTCTGAACGATGTGTCACTAACCACCCTGAAGCATTACCAACCCTCAAACCTCAGAGTCTTAAGAGCCAAGGAGCTCTTTGCGATTGGAGATGACGTGAACGGCAGGAGAGAATGGTACACTACACTAACTGAACTCTCAGATGCAGAAAAACTCAATTCAATCTATTTCATCAATAGTATCGGTCGCACAGCGCTAACGATCAGGACCGCAAGTAAAGCCGGAGCCCAGGATCACCTAGCTCTTCGCTTTCCCAAACTCTACCAACAACAAATTAGGGGTGCCGCCCTAACGACTGATCAATC
>CAZYHH010000061.1:0-12854 GCA_964647295.1 uncultured Pseudomonadales bacterium | reverse complement strand
GTTGCAGTTGCTCTCTACCGAGACCGATGGTTGTGGCCCTTCACAATCATGCTAACAGGCATGGCCATTGATCTAGATCATTTACTCGCGGACCCGATCTATGATCCAGCACGATGTAGTATCGGATTTCACCCTCTCCACACGCTTTTGCCGATCGCCGGATACACAGCTCTGCTTATCTTTAAAAAAACACGTGTACTGGGCGTGGGGTTGTGCATCCATATCATCCTGGATTCGATCGATTGCCGCCTGAACACAGGACTGTGGTTCTTTGAACCTATAACGAGTACCGTCCTTGCATCCTGGCCCTAACCACCATATATCACACCAGAACAATTGAAAGCGTTAGAGATCAGAACTCATTTTGGATACAGTTATTTAACTCCGGAAAAAGCACGGTAGAGTCATGAAAATCAGCATCAGTGCGAACGCCCCTCCATGGAAACCTCTGGAATTCGCCGAGCAACTCACTTACGTCCAAGAAGCCGAGCAAATGGGCGCGGACACCGTCTGGACGCTCGAGGGCTGGGGACAGGATGCGGTCACGCCACTGGCTTATCTGGCTGCCAAAACACAGACCATCAAGTTAGGCACTGCGATCATGCAGGTAACCGCCAGAACCCCTGCCATGACCGCAATGACCGCCATGACCCTCTCTGCCATTTCAGAGGGACGATTTATTCTTGGTTTAGGCTCCAGTGGACCACAACTAGTGGAGGGACTGCATGGTCAGCCCTTTAGCAAACCGCTGACCAGGCTGAAGGAAACCGTCGACATCATCCGTAGCGCCTTTGCCGGCGACAAGCTCGAGTTATCCGGAAAGCAATTTCAGCTCCCTCTCCCAGGAGGACAAGGGAAAGCATTACGACTGGGCCACCCCCCCAACACTGACATACCAATCTATCTGGCAACGCTAGGCCCGAAAGCACTTGAATATACCGGTCAGATTGCACAGGGATGGATCGGTACCGCATTCGCACCAGAAAAGGCTCACGCTTTTCTCCACCCTATCTGGTCAGGCGCATTAGGCGCTGATCGAAATCAAAACCAATTAGACATCCATGTTGGGGCGGCCAGCGTTGGTTTCGGAGAAAATCTACGCTCACTCATACAGCCCCTGAAAATGGGTAAGGCCTTCACCTTAGGCGCGATGGGATCCAAGACGACCAACTACTATAATGATGCGTATAGCCGTTCTGGTTGGTCAGAAGCCTCTCAGGTCGTTCAAGACCTCTGGATTAAGGGTCGACGAGAGGAAGCCGCGAATGCCGTTCCCGACGAGATGATCGTGCAGACTAACCTTCTGGGTACCGAGAGCATGGTCAAAGAACGGCTGAACGCTTACAAAAGTGCAGGCGTCACGACGCTCAAGGTAGCACCGGTCGCAACCAGCCTTGAGGAGAAAATCCAAATCCTGGGAACGGTAATCGACCTCAGTAAGGGCCTATCCTAACTTTTATAAGCCGGTGAAGAATCTTTCATCGCACGAGACTGCATGAGCAGTCTGGCGATACGCTCGCCGTCTTCATCAAAGGCATCAGTCTCATACCACACGTACTCCGTTTTGGGGCTTTGGCCAACGCAGACCACCCGGCTTTCCAGATGATAGTCATGGTTCATCAAAAACGGACCCCGCTCAAAGCCAATCTCAATCGCGCCAAACAAGCCAACCGACTCGCCAACAAGCGGACCCAATCCGTTCATCGCGTAGCCCCAGAGAAACTCCATCACCGTACAGGGCGCAGCGACAGGATCCCCCCAGGGAGAGCTCTGGCGATACCAGCTAAGCGGATCACTAATCACGCCAGTATCGTATCGCTGAAACTGTTTATCTGTGTTCGTGTGTATATCGTACGACCCCAACGACATCCCGGGTTTAACTCTATTCAGGATTCGAAGTTCACTCGGGTCACAGGGACGATAATCGCGATCTCTAAGCTCAGATCCCGAATGGTCGCCTAATGCTGCAGTTCCTGTGGCGACCAACAGGCCATCTTCTCGCTCCATCCATACCCTCACTGAGTCTTGGTCAGGTTGACGAGACTCGACAAAGACTTGAACCTTTTCTTGATCTATCGTCGCGTTCTTGAAGTTTAAGGAGAGATTTCCGCGTTCGAACCATTCGTTACCGAAGATCTGTAGGAGCACCGGCGGGAATTGATTCATATGAACGTCACCGGCTACGGTACCGCCACGAAAACCTAGCTCCGATGCCGTTTCATCATCATGAATACTGCCCGCGCCCTCATCTACAGACCAATTACGTGCTTCCCATAACGGACCTACGATTACTTCCGACATCCGACACTCCTTAGACGTTACTCAGTCAACGCGTTTACTGGACCGAGCCATCCCCTGACGATTTTTTCGAGTCGTTCACTTTGGCCTGTATTTCCACGTTAACGGTTACGTCATCGGGTATGGACTCCAGTGCACGTATGAGCGCACCTTCCAGCTCGGACGCAACACCCAGCTCTGTCAGCACCTTTTCGACCTTGCCGCTTAAATCCGCAGCCTCAATTTTGTCGGCCAATTCTTCAGAATCCAGCCTCAATTCAATTCGTAATTCGCGATCGGAACTATCGGCGCGATCGGCAACTTTTGCGGTTTCTTCAACACCTTCTCTGCTCCCGACATACAACACCGCCCCACCCACCAGGACGCCAATGATAATCGAACCGATCACTGTATCGCTAAGCTTCATAGGATCCTCCTCATGTCTTAGTGAACCTGGCCGCTTTCAACACATCCGACCAGGCCGGACTACAAATTCAACCCAGCTGAAGACCAAGATACACCGACCGATTCCCAAAGTCTTTAACGTAACTTCACTAGTAACCTTTCTATATACCCGTATATAGTTCTACTTAACCGTTATTAAGCTCGATTCAACATGATGCAACTGCACATTTCCGGGAATTCACCCTACGCCCGAAAAGCGAGGATAGCAGCTCGCGAAACCGGACTCATTTCAGAGATCGAAGAGATAACAGTCGGCAGTTTCGAGCAGCTCCAGGAAGCGGGTCCAGGCGCCAAGATCCCCGTATTGGTGTGTGAGGACGGAACCCAGCTCTGCGAATCCTTAATCATTACCCGTTATCTCAACGAACTCGCAAAGGGTCAGCTTCTGCCATCAGAACCGAGTCGGCTAAGACATTGTCTGGAAATTGAATCGGTCGCCACTGTCTTATTGGATTCAATCTTTGCGCGTTCTCTGGAAAACAATCAACGTAACGAAAATGAGCGATCCATGACCATACTGGAGCGCGAACAAAACCGAACCGCCCGCTGTCTGGATAGGCTCAACGAATTAACCACCGAATTCGAAAAAGAAGTCACGCTCGCCACTATCGCGGTGGCCTCGTCTCTAGGTTACGCCAGCTGGCGAGCGCCAGAAGATAATTGGGCACAAGGCAGGGACAACCTAAACAACTATTTCGAGCATTTTATGAAGCGTCGGTCCTTCGCCGAAACCGCACCAGTATTTAATCAACAGCAATAAACACACCGAACGATCAGGAGTACAAATGGAGCTAGCAGATCGAATAAAACGCCTGGAAGACATCGAAGAAATCAAACAACTCAAAGCGCTCTACTGCGAAATTTGTGATGACGACCACAACCCGGATCGAATTGTCACCATCTTCACTCACGATGGCATCTGGGAAGGCAAAGGCATCGGCAAGGCAACCGGTCACCAGGAAATTCGCGAGTTATTCGAGTCCTTTCAAAAAATGATGAGCTTCTCGCAACACATGACGATGAACCCTCGCATCACAGTTAACGGAGACTCCGCTAGCGGCACCTGGTACTTTTTTGGGCCTTTCACGTTTCGCGATGGTAATCAGGCTAAGTGGCAAGCGACACGCTATCACGAAGAATATGCCCACACGGACGGCGAATGGAAAATCAAACACCTGAAAATCGCGCCTCCTGGAATGAGCGCGAGATATGAAACCGGGTGGGGAGAAAACCGATATAAGTAAGAATCAAGATCTTCGAAACGCTATGGTACGCTCTGCAAAGCCAACGTTAACAACATAAAACACGCCTCAATGAAAAAACCATGCCTCCAAATCATTAAACAATGCTCACTGACTCTTGCTGCAGTCATTACCAGCATCACGTCTTTCGCCCAACCCATAGATCCTCTTGAGCTGGAGGCCTACCTAGATGGCGTTATCGAATCTCGCATGGAGTCATTTGATGTAGCCGGAGTGACAGTGTCGGTAGTTCATCAAGCCGGGACCTTGCTCGCGAAGGGCTATGGAATCGCCGACAACGATGGGCGTCTGGTTACTAGCGAAAACACGTTATTTCGCCCAGGATCTATCTCCAAGACCTTCACCTGGACGGCGGTCATGCAGTTGGTGGAACAAGGCAAACTCGACCTGAATGCACCGATTCAACAGTATGTTCCCGAAATCAATCTGCCAGAAGAATTTGGCATCCCCATCACCATGGCGCATTTGATGACACATCGCCCTGGATTAGAAGACGGCGCGCTTGGACACCTATTTGAAAACAATCCGGACGAAGTCAAAACATTGACCGAATATTTACAGAATTACCCGATGGCCCAGGTGCGAGCACCCGGCACCCTGCCCGCTTACTCCAACTGGGGAACCGGTCTAGCAGGCCTCGCAGTCGCGAATATCTCGGGACAGCGATTTGAGGACTACATAGAAGATCACATTTTAGTCCCTTTGCAGATGACAAGCTCCACCTTCCGGGAGCCCTGGGCCGCTCACCTTCCGGACCCCATGCCAGAAGACCTGCACACCCGACTGAGCAAAGGGATGGCCCGCGAGCTAGACGCTTGGACAGCCAATAAGATCGTATTCATCAGCCAGTTAGGTCCCGCAGGAGCACTCTCAACGACGTCCACGGATATGGCTCGTTTTATGCTGGCGCATCTGAACGATGGTTCGCTTGGAGATGCCCAAATTCTAGAACCGGAAACAGCGCGTCGAATGCACAGCGCGCTTTGGCGGCCCTCTGATCAAATGGCTGGCAACTTCCACGGATTCTTGGAGACCAGACTCAACGGTTACAGCGGTTATGGGCACAACGGCGCGACACTCTACTTTATGTCCGACATGTTGATGATTCCAGAGCTCTCCTTCGGTTATTTTATTTCAACCAATTCGAGCGGTGGTGGTAGCTTGATCGATGGACTGGGTAAACTGTTGGTCGAGCGGTTCTTCCCATCGAAAACTCGGCCCAACCCCAAACCGCCCGCTGACTTTTTAGAACGATCTGAACGCTATAACGGCCAATACATAGGAACTCGACGGTCCTATACGCAAGTCGAGGCAATCCAGGCTCTATTGGGCGCTTATAACATCAACATAAGTGCTGAACGAGAAGGCTATCTGCTTATTCATCAAGGCGAAGATGTTGGCCGGTTCGTAGAGATCTCACCCGACACATTTCAACGAGTCGACAGTCAAGAAATAGTGAGCTTTGATGAAAACGAAAGGGGTGAAATTGTCGGGCTTCCAACGACGATGCCAGTCGTTTATTTTGAGCGGCTCGGCTTGCTAAACAATCCGAACATCCACCTGTCCTGGATCGTGCTGAGCTTATTGATTTTTTTGGTCACGCTCGTCAAATTCAACTTCAAGGAGTTGCCCTCACTATTTAAGAGTAGGCCTGGACATCCGGCTCGGCTGTCTGTTCTCTCAATGTCCGCTCTCTGGATACTCTGGGTCATCTTCGATGTTATCTACATAGCTAATGCAATGTCAGACCTAAATCAGGCCATATTCGAGTTTCCGAGTACCTTGTTTATCGGCGCGATGACAGTGTCGTCGATCGCCACCATTGAAACGTTTCGAGCCGCGATCCTTTTATGGCCACTCTGGGCAAAAGGGATCTGGACGCGACGAAAGCGAATCCGTCACAGCCTACTCGTAGCCCTGGGACTGGGAGTTTGCGTCATCTTGAATCATTACAACGCGATTGGTTACCATTGGCTGTAGGGCTACCCAGAAGACGGCGGCCAAACCTCTAATTTTTGATCTCATACTTTTACTAGCACTGGATTTAAGATTAAAGAACCTCGATGAATTCCTCGACCTCTTTACGCGAGCGTAATCGGACACAACGAATACCTAGCGCTTCAAGCTCTTGACTGAATTGGGTCGTGTATCGCTGGCGATTTTTTCGAAAGGTTTTAATCGTCCAAAGTATCATTGAGTCGCGGGTGAACAAATGTTTCCAGATGCTTTCCGTATTTCCAGCCCACAACGTTTCTTTCTTGAAGCCTCGAATCAAACTCCGGCGAATAATCCGGTAAAAAACGATGTAGAAAGGCAGGTCCAACCACACCACCAACTGAGCTCTTCTCCACTTGATGTGGCGAGTTCGCGAATAGTTACCGGCCAGCACCCAGCTCTCCCCCGATAACGCCTGTTCCACTTTAGGAAAAAACGCCTCGTCGCCAGGCTCGCTCCAATTTGGCCCCCAAAATAGCTCATCCATCTCGATATAGGGCACACCCAGTTTTCGGGCCAACCTTTCAGCGACAGTAGACTTGCCACACCCCGAGGTCCCGACTATGTTTATTCTCAAACTGCTCAGTCCCCAAAAACGGCTCTTCAGTCAGAGAGCGACTGGCTATCTGAGGGTTCCAAATCAGGATAGATCGGATCCCATTGTTGAAGCCAGCTCGGCTCCGCTAGCAACACCACTCGATCGTCTACGGGATAGGTAACCGGATAAAATCCACTCGATTCAATGTCGCCAGCGCGTATCGCTTCTAACGATTTTTGCAAATGGTAGACAGTCTCTACACTCAGCTCGGGCAGCCTTGACAAGTTGTCTTCATTATCTGGCAGGACATCCGCATCACCGAGTATCATCTCCCCACCCCGATGCGCTCCAAAAATGCGCAAGTCCTTATCCCTCACCTGACGAATCGTTCGCGCACCCTGGAGATAATCGCCTAAATTGCTGTTGGGTAAAAAGCCAAAAAGCTCTCCGGGATAGAGAAAGTCACCAGAAAAAAGAAAACCGGCCTCTGCATCGTAAAGTGAAATCGAATCCTGGGTGTGACCGGGCGTATAGAGCACCCTTAAACTTCTACCGCCCAGGTCAATCTTGGTATTGGCCGTTAACCACTCATCGACCTCTAGTGTCGGTGTGGGGTAGCCCTCTCCTTCACCAAGGTGCTCGAAACGCTTCAGGGGTAGTCTCCCCTCGATTGCGCGACCCTTCAAATGCGGCAAACTGATCAAGGCAATCTGCTCAAAATCGATGTTATTGCCGATGTGGTCATAATGAAGATGGGATGGCACAAAGGTCAACGGGAGGCTCGTCAGAGAGCGGACAACTTCCCGGATGTCTCGCCCCCCCGAGCCAGCATCAAACAATATCGCCTTATCGTCCCCGACAATTAGATAGTTAAAGTTTTGTTGAAAGTAGCGGGTCTCGCCGATCGCAAAGGTTCTCTCGTCAATACTTTCAACCGTGTAGTAATCATCAAACCAGATCGCGCTGGGCCCCTCTTCCTGCTTTTCCAGGAGCGGCGGTGGCTCGCCCGAAAACATAAAAAAAAGCATGATATTGACTCTCTGGTTGACCAAACCGGCACCAAGTAAAAGCAGAGCAAACAAAACAAAAAGCGATTTTTTCATGAACGGTCCTCGATTATGTTTTTGGTTCAATCAATTGTTGATAAGGCTTCATATCCATACCATTATAACGCCGGCCAACCGAGTCCACCGTCTCTTCGGTCCAGTATGAATCTCCAGGCGGTGGAAAGCCAAGCACGGCGCGCTGCTCTATCGTCAACTCTTCCAAATATCGATTAGGAAGTAATGCCATCCTCGGTGCGAGACCCTGCCAACTCACCCAATCCGCCTGCCTTTTTCTCCAGCCTCGATGATGGGTGTATCTCACTTTATTCAAGGCCGCGGGAGTCCCTCTATGCCAGGCGTCTAATCGATACAAGACACAAGTTCCCGCTCGATAGTGAATCGGCTTTTCCTCGCGATAACGTTGAGCGGTTAGCTCTTCAGAGCGAGGCCCAACGACACCGGCCGCGGAACCATTTTCCGTCCCATAAACAAAATTGGGCGGATTAAACGTATCTGCGCTGTAACTAGTCAATTCTAGAGGTCGTGCCTTGGCGAAATGCGTCGCGCCGCCCGCATCCTCGACATGGCTGTAGTAACACAAGCACGCCACGACCTCCGGGCCCCTTGCTCGTGGCGGAACCAACAAGGTGTTGTTCCCATAATCGACGTGGATATCCTGGTCACCGAGAATCGTGTTGGACGAGCCGGATTCATCAGATTTGGACTGCCGTCCGAACTTTGCGATCAGGTGGTCCTGGTACAACCTTAGCTCCCTCACATCGGTTTTGAGTAACTCCCCAGCCGCTTTAATTGCTCTGGGGTGAATCGACATATGGTTAATCGCCAGTTCAGCGGACCGCTCTCCCTGATGAATCCAAGGCATCGAGGAAAAAGGGTTATAGCGCTCATCAGAGAGACTCCTAGAGACCACTTTTTCTTCGGGAAACAGATCACGCGTCTCGACAGCTGCCTGATCAATTAATTCTGACGGCCAAAGACCATCGACCACGATAAAGCCATCGTTTATGAATCGATCACACTGATCCTGCGTCAACAGGCCTTGGCCTGTCTCCAATTCATCATCAGGCGGCAGCTGTTCTGGCCACCACCAACCCTCTTTCTCTAATCCTTTATAGGGATCAGGAGAAGTGTTCCTCATTAAGTCCCTCTACACCAACAACAGCTCATCCGATTCAGAGAGCCAAAAATCTACATTAGATTAACCTAACACAATCGGGGTAACCTCTACATTTACGACTCTTTAATAATAATCGGACTAGATGCCATGCTAACGCTGTTCCCTGCCAAAAAAGTCATCACCATGAACCCCTCGTTACCAGAAGCAGAGGCCATTCTTGTCGAAAACGATCGGATAGTCGAAGTCGGCACAGTAAAGCACATGAAGCCCTGGCTAGACGCCAAACCCCACCAGGTGGACGACTCTTTCTCAAATCACGTCATCTGTCCGGGCTTTATCGATCCTCACCTTCACCCGAGTATGGCGGCGGTCTTGTTACCCATGGAATTCATCACCGCCATGAAATGGAAGCTCCCCTGGGGCACGGTAGAGCCAACCACCACAGCAGAACAATTTGACCAAAAAATGCACAAGCTGCATGCAGAAAAAACACCCGAAGACCCTTTATTCATCTGGGGCTTTCACGCACTTTGGCATGGGAGCATGAACAAGCTCCGAATTAACTCGGTCAGCGAAGATCGCCCTCTCATCGTGTGGCATCGTTCTTTCCACGAGCTGTACATGAACGATGCTGCCTTAAAAATGGTAGGACTCAGTGCCGAAGACATCAAATCGGGCGCGCAGATCGATTACGAGAATGGTCACTTCTACGAAACAGGTTTAGGTCTGGCCATCGCGAGGCTCAACCCTTGGATCCTGAGCCCTGAGCGATTCGGGGAAGGCCTAAAGCGTCTCAAGGAGGTCGTGCATTATGGTGGCCACACGACCATCGGCGACATGGCTACAGGATTATTTGATTTTGAATCCGAGGTCGCCGCGCTCAATCAGATCCTGGAAGGCGACGACGTACCCTTCCGAACGCGGTTGGTCGCTCACGGCAGCTACGTCAGAAGCTGGGGAGACACGCTCGAAGATTCTGTACAGCTAGCGGCTGGACTAGTCGATCGCAATACTCACCGACTGCTGTTTGGAAATCACATCAAGCTCTTCAGTGACGGCGCGTTTTTCAGTCAGCTCGCCCAAATGGAAGCACCCGGCTATATCGACGGCCATCACGGAGAGTGGCTGATGCCTCCAGAGTTACTCGAAAACAATGTACGCGCATACTGGCATGCCGGATTTCAAATTCACGTTCACTGTTGCGGCAACTTGGGGATCGAGTTGACCTTGGACATTCTTGAAAAAATGCAATTCGAAAAACCTCGATTTAATCACGGATTCACCATCGAACACTTTGGGTTCAGCACGCCTGAGCAAATCAAACGCATAAAGTCGTTAGGCGCCCAGGTTTCCGCCAACATCTATTATCTGCACGAGCTTTCGGATATGTACGCGAAACAAGGAATCGGTTACGAGCGCGCATCGCAGATCTCAAGGCTCGGGTCATGCTTTAACGAGGGTATAAACACCACGCTGCACTCCGATTTCACGATGGCACCGGCGGAGCCACTAAATCACGCCTGGGTCGGGATCAATCGAGTCAATGCCGCAGGTGAGGTCATGTGCGCAGAAGAAAAAATCACACCTATCCAGGCTCTCGAAGCGATCACAATCAACGCAGCTCACGTGCTGGGTATGGCCTCACAAACTGGCAGCTTGCGATCAGGAAAGCTTGCCGATTTTACCGTTCTCGAGGATTGCCCTCTCTCCTGTCCGAGCCTGGAGATCAATGATATTCCAATTGTCGGGACCGTCTTTGAAGGAAAATCATTCACAATCAAATAGCCGACGAGCCATGATCACCCAGCCCGAAATACCTATTACTTTGAACTGCGGTTATCTTGGCTCAGGGAAAACCGCCCTGATCAACCGCCTCCTGAACAGCTCTAACTTCCCACAGAAAATCGCAATATTAGTGAACGATTTTGGCGAACTGAACATCGATGCCAAACTCATCGAGCAAAGATCATCGAACGATGAAGTCATCAGCCTAAGCAACGGGTGCGTATGCTGTAAAATTCAGGATGATCTCGCAAGCTCTCTGGAGGGCCTTAAATCAAGGCCCATCGACAGAGTCATCATCGAAGCAAGCGGCGTCGCGATTCCCAGCAAACTAAAAAAGCTGTGCCTTCTACCAGGTTTCTCTTTAGGCCAATGTGCCGTGCTCATCGACGCTCATAGTTTTGATATCAAAAAAAACGATAAGTACATTGGACGTCTGGTTCAACAGCAAGCGAAAGACGCCGATCTGATCATACTAACCAAGCTGGACCTTGCACCGAACTTTAAACTCAAGTTAGTCGAGGCCAAAGACACAGGCCTCCCCGACTCAACCAATAGAGAACAAATCCCGTCGACCGACACTGGACTGAGGGCTCGATTATTTCAGCGGGGCCCGTTAAAAAAAGACCACAACCCGCCCAAGGGATCCGATCATTTCGCGACTCGAACCCTGCATCAGATTAAGCCTATTCCCAGGGAGCAGCTAGACAACTTAATCGAGGCCATGCCAAAAGAGGTAGAACGCTTTAAAGGGTTCATTGAGACCATCGACGCATTAGTCTTGTTACAAGGCACTAGCCAGACCTATCGCGTCTCTATTCACAAACAATCAGAAACACAAGGCCTTGTTTTTATCTATCCCGAACACTTTGATCTAGTAATCAAAGAATTTTGTGACGAGTGGTCACAATGGTTTGTTCTCTGATAAGAGCACCACCAAAGGCGAACTTACTTTATCGGCCATCATTGAGCACCACATTCGACAGCCCGCAAATCACGCACAAATTCTGAAAATCCGTTGTCACCCGACTTTCCAATAACTACCAGTTCGCTCTCAACAAAGCACTCCTTCGCTTCCGTAATCCGCCAGTAGCGGCCAACCGCCTGTACCTCGTAACAGCTTCCTAGATCACCTCGTAAACTATCCCCTAACAATCTCACGCTCCCCTTAATCCGATAAACCGAATCGGGAATCGCATCAAATAACCTAAAAAAAGACGCTTCAAATACCGGCCCTTTGATACCCACTACCTCCGATCGAAAAGCATCGTAGTTGTGTGATTTTTGATCCACCGGAAGACACGCGCCCATCATGGACGCCCCAAATAAAAAACAAGATTGTCTTTCAGACATGTCATCCGTGAACACTATTGGCCGTCCAGGTGCTAACTGTGCCAGACGTTTGCGTGTGCTCTGACTATCTACACCCAAAGCGCTCTTGGTCACGGCAACGAGGTGCGCCGAATCCAGCTGACGCAGAAAAAGACCCTGAGTAACCGGGTCGCTCGCGTATTGTTCAAATGTTATCGCATCAACAATCGTTACCACACCATCAAGCTCAAACCCGAGCTGATTTGTCACCGTCTGCACGATGCCGTAGGGATCAGACAGCCCGCTCGCCTCGATCACGATCGCATCGGGAGCCTTTTTGCGAGACCGAATTGACGTTAAATGCTCTGACAAATCCGAACCAAGAACGCAGCACGCGCAACCGTTTTCCAGCTCCAACGTCTCGGCATTTTGCTCACGGATGATCGACCCATCAACATTGACCGAGGCGATATCATTCACAATCGCGAGTACTTCTTGATCAGTCTCTTTGAGCAAATCACATAAGATAGTGGTTTTACCTGCACCTAAAAATCCACATAAAACAGTCACGGGAATCATACGGTCTTTTTCGATTTGAATATCTTTTGTAGTCTCCAGTTGCCCAGGATGGCCAAGCGTCAGTAACAACGCATCTCTTGCCTCGGATAATTGATACTGTTTCGACTGCATCTTAAGTCTTATCTGCCAAATAGGTGTCGCCGGCCAACACTGTTCCCTTAACACCGATATCTCGAATATCATTCGTATCCACCAAGTAAGGATCCTCATCCAAAATCGAAAAATCGGCACACTTGCCAACCTCAATGCTTCCAAGACGGTGGTCTTGATTCAAAACAAACGCCGCATCAATCGTAATCGCTCGCATCGCTTGATCGACCGAAACACGCTCTCCAGGACTCAAGACTGTCTGACCATCGGCCCCTAGACGATTCACCGCAATCCAAGCGGCAGTCAGCGGGTGCATGGGCGCCACCACCAAATTGTAATCAGAGTGCAACGCAAACTTAGCACCCGCATCG
>CAZYHH010000060.1:0-12954 GCA_964647295.1 uncultured Pseudomonadales bacterium | reverse complement strand
GAAACTTGTAAACATTTGAAGGGGAATCCACAACTAGCAAATATCCCTATAATCTTTATGACCGGATTAGGGGATAAGAAAAGTACTATTAGAGGCTTAGAATCAGGAGGTAGCGATTATTTAACTAAACCCGTTGATGTTGAAGAATTGATTGCTCGAATGCGTGTGCACCTTGGTGCGGCGCAACTAACATCCAGCGCACAAATCGCGCTAGATAATGCGGGTCAGCACTTATTCACAGTAAACGACCAATTTCAAACAGTATGGGCAACGCCTTTGACAAAAGAGGTTTTCTACCGCGCAAAATTAACAGATCAATGGGTAGAGTTTGATTTACCAGAACAGCTCGCTAACTGGTTGTCATCGACACCAAATACGGGAGAAGAATTTGATCTCGAAAATACGGGGCAAAATTTAAGAGTTAGGTTGATAGAATACAGCACAGATAATGAAGTTTTATTCAAACTTATTGACCAATCAATGGTGAGAGGACCAGAAGCGCTAGAAAAAAATTTACCCATTACGAAACGCGAGTCTGAGGTCCTATATTGGATATCAAATGGGAAATCAAACGATGAGACCGGTCAAATCTTAGATACGAGTCCTCGAACCATCAACAAGCATCTTGAGCATATTTTTGCGAAACTACATATATCCAATAGGACCTCAGCAGCCGCAATTGCTATCCGAGTACTTGATACAACTTAGTAATTTTTCTTAGGCTTTAGACAAAACCTCCGACTCGGGAAGCATACCCTCTTCAACGATATAACGAACAATTTCGTCAACGCCTTGATCGATTTTTAAATTGGTGAAAACAAAGGGCTTTTCATTACGCATCATTTTAGCGTCACGATCCATAATCTCTAGAGAAGCCCCCACATAAGGTGCTAAATCAATTTTATTAATAATCAATAAGTCTGATTTGGTGATCCCAGGCCCACCTTTTCTAGGTATTTTGTCACCAGCCGAAACGTCAATAACATAGAGCGTTAAATCCGATAACTCAGGACTAAAGGTAGCGCTTAAATTATCCCCTCCGCTCTCAACAAAAATCAAATCCAGACTCCCATGACGCCTGCACAATTCATCCACGGCCGTTAAATTCATTGACGCATCTTCCCTTATCGCCGTATGAGGACACCCGCCAGTTTCCACACCTAAGATTCGATCAGCACTCAGGGCTTCATGATCAGTCAAAAATTTAGCATCTTCTTTTGTGTAAATATCATTGGTAACCACAGCAATTTCATAGTGATCTCGCAAATGAAAACACAGAGATTTGAGCAACGCGGTTTTACCTGACCCCACAGGTCCGCCTACACCTACTCGTAGCGTCTGCATAGACTTCATTAATTCATCTCCTTTATGACCTAAATAAACGTGAATATTGCGTTTCATGTAAAGTACTCGCCATAGCTAATCCTGGTAGAGAACCACCTATAAACTCGTCCTCGACACTCGCCGCATTATCTACCATTGGAGGTATGTTAGGTAACAATTCGCTTAACAACAGCTGAGCTCGATTTTGTCCCAATGACATTATTTTAGTCGCTGCCAGTACTTGATTTTCTAACCAAGACCAAGCATAACCATGACATGCCGTTCTCCAATCTATTTGCCAGCTTGCTGCTGCTTGGGCAAAACCCGCGATAAAAGTAGTTTCCTCCTCTACAGCTAGAATAATTGGCACCCCCAAACTTTTCAGTAAACGAAAAATCGCGAGACCCATATAGATCTCACCCCGTCGAAATTCATCTGTCTCTCTGCAGGCGAGAGTATAAGTGTTCCAATAATCCATGAGCTTGCTATTACCGCAACGAGCCGCTTTTATTTGCCGTATCAACAGAGGAAGATCTGTCACTGACAAGGAAAATTTCAATTGAAGTGCAATCCATTCTTCTAAATCATCCGCACTGTTTATCCAACCTTCCTCAATGGCATATTCAAGGCCCCAAGAAAATGAGTAAGCGCCGACTGGTAATGCTGAACTACTCAATTGCAAGAGGCGTAATAGAGCAGTATCAGTGCTCGTGAGCATAGGCACTACCTTTGGGTAAATTATAATAGGCACCCACTTCGGGAACAAAAGTAGCTTTTTCAAAGTCGATCTTCATTCCTAAATTCCTGAGCATGTCTTCCAGAACATGATCCGGTGAGATACGTAACCAACTGTCACCTATTTGTAATTTCACATGTCGATTACCTAGGTGGTAACAGGCCTTACTAAATAGCATTCTGTCCTCGGAAGAAGCAGTCAAGACCGACTCTTTTGCACCGACAATAATCAAATTCGTCCCACACATACCATGCAGAATCGTACCAATAGAGAGAACGGGCCCGTGCTCTAAAAATACTCTGACCTCTTCACCCAAAGAGGACTTGGCTCTAAATCGAGATTTTTCACGTTGCTCATGATCAAGCACTAGTTCTCCGTCAATTTTTTTTGCTGAGTCTAGGGGAGAGCATTCTTGCACCTTGATCATAATAAAACCCTAAAACAAACTATAGAGCTGAGTCAAAGGCAAACTCGCAGCAGGCTCGCAGGTCAATAAAACACCATCCGCGCGAACTTCGTAAGTTTGAGGATCAACCGAAATATCGGGCAACCACGCATTATGGACCATATCTTTCTTGTTTATAATCCGAGTGTTCTGGCATTCGACCAATCGACGCTGTAATTGGAGTTGGCTACCAATATCATTTTCAATTGCGGCTCTAGAAGTAAAAGTAACGGAAGTATTGCTTGGCGCACTGCCAAATCCTCCAAACATCAGTCTGTAATGGACTGGTTGTGGGGTTGGAATTGATGCGTTGGGGTCACCCATAGGTGCAGCGGCAATAAATCCCCCTTTAAGAATCATGGAAGGCTTAATCCCAAAAAACGAAGGTTTCCAAAGAACCAAATCTGCTAGTTTTCCCAATTCCACTGAACCGACTTCGTCATCGATTCCGTGAGTTATCGCAGGGTTGATCGTATATTTAGCGACGTATCTACGAGCTCTAAAATTATCTGACTTCTCATTATCTTCTTCCAACGCACCCCTTTGTACTTTCATTTTGTGTGCAGTTTGCCAAGTACGAGTAATGACCTCCCCCACCCGACCCATCGCCTGTGAATCAGAAGCAATCATACTAAAGGCACCTAAATCGTGTAGTATGTCCTCAGCAGCAATGGTTTCCTTACGAATTCGCGAGTCTGCAAAAGCTACATCCTCAGGAATAGATGCATCCAGATGGTGACAGACCATCAACATGTCCAAATGCTCGTCAATAGTATTGATAGTGTACGGTCTGGTCGGATTAGTAGACGATGGTAATACGTTTGGCTCTGCACAAACCCGAATAATGTCAGGAGCATGTCCGCCACCGGCTCCCTCGGTGTGGTAGGTGTGAATAGCACGTCCCTTGAAAGCTGAAATCGTATCATCTACGAAACCAGATTCATTTAAAGTATCCGTATGAATGGCAACCTGTACGTCGAACCGTTCTGCCACAGCTAAACAATTATCTATAGAAGCCGGCGTAGTTCCCCAATCTTCATGTAACTTTAAACCGCATGCTCCAGCAAGTAACTGTTCTTCAAGTGCTAAGGGCAGGCTAGCATTACCCTTTCCCATGAAGCCTAAATTCATCGGCATACAATCGGTGGACTGCAGCATTTTACCGATATTCCATGGACCCGGAGTACAAGTTGTCGCATTTGTACCGGTTGCTGGACCGGTACCGCCACCTAGCATGGTAGTAATCCCAGACATTAGAGCCTCTTCGATCTGTTGCGGGCAAATAAAGTGGATATGAGAGTCAATTCCTCCCGCAGTTATAATCTGACCTTCTCCAGCTATCACCTCTGTCCCGGGCCCGATGACTATCGTAACTCCATCTTGTATATCTGGATTACCAGCCTTTCCGATACCGGATATTCTTCCATCCTTGATCCCAATGTCGGCTTTTACAATGCCCCAATGATCCAATACCAAAGCATTAGTAATTAATACATCAGCGGTTTCAACTGTACTGCGTTGACTTTGACCCATACCATCACGGATGACTTTGCCACCCCCGAATTTCACTTCTTCCCCATATTGCGTAAAGTCTTTCTCAACCTCCACAATCAGGGCAGTGTCCCCCAACCGAACTCGATCTCCAGTCGTAGGACCAAACATAGAAGCATAAGCGGACCGATCTACAGTGGTCACTTTTCACCTCCTTTGAGAGCCGACATTACCTCACCTCTAAACCCATAGATTTCGCGTGAGCCAGCGATCGCGACCAGCTCTATTCCCCGATCTTGACCGGGTTCAAAGCGTATAGCAGTACCAGAAATGATATTCAAACGAAAACCGAGTGCTCGCTCTCTATCAAAGGTTAAAGCCGGATTAACCTCGTAAAAATGATAGTGAGAACCAACCTGAATAGGTCGATCACCGGTATTTTTGACCTGTAAAGATATTTTCACCCGATCTTTATTTAATTCCAGATCACCTGCCGCAACAAATATTTCACCTGGTGTCATGATTCACTCCTTATTTCTTAATTTATCGGGTTATGGACAGTCACGAGCTTCGTGCCGTCCGGGAAGGTAGCTTCAACTTGAACCTCTTGCAGCAAGGTTTCGACTCCATCCATAACTTGGTCAGCACTCAAAATCTCTTTGCCCTCCCCCATCAATTCGGCGACAGACTTACCATCGCGGGCGCCTTCCATAATAGCCATGCTTATAAAGGCTACGGCTTCTGGATAGTTAAGTTTAAGGCCACGAGCAAGACGCCTTTCAGCCAAAAGTGCAGCGGTGAATACGAGTAACTTGTCTTTTTCTCTGGGTAATAACTCCATACACTTTAACTCCTCGTTACATAATCAGGTTGACCAAATCCTAGGCAAACAAGCTTTACGACTAATCAGATAAGGCCTGAGAATCAACCACCAATTAATAAATATGTTTTTAGCCTGTTCTGCGCTATGACCCAGATAACGACCAACATAAAAATCTCCAACTTTCGAAACTGCGGCTACTTGTTCATAACTATTCTCTTTTATAACCTCTCTTAATATCTCCAAAAATGAATCTTCTTTCGTTAACTCTGGTCCAAAGAGGAAAAATCCAAATACCGAATTAGATCTCATTCCGGCATTTCCTTGTAAAAATTCTGTCGGTCCGTCACCCAAAAATAATCGATCAACAAACACAGGCAATCCATTTCTTCTTAACAAATACTCTTGGCAAAACTTTCCTTTCTCAAAATACTCTCCACGAGCGGGCAAACCAAAACAACAAATTTCCCAGCCCACGAATTTACTATCATCAACAATGTCAATGGTAGTTTTAAGAGAAACATTCGCCTGATTAAATACGATAGTTTCCATTGGAAACCACTCTAAAATTGCAGCCTGTTTGATATTCAAGCTGATCGATTGACATTGGGCCGGTTGTTCCTCTCGAGCGCGATAGATTCTCGATGCTCCCGGAGTTGTCAAGAGACCGCCAGAACCCTCCCCAATATCTACTGAAATTTCCAGGTGGTCTCCGGACACAATCCCACCCGGTGGGTGTAGTATGTAGACATGCGGATGCTCATCCCCCTCCGGATAGAAAGGCTTTTGGATATAAAGTGGACCAAGATGCCGATATCCACATAACGCGGTCTTATTGCTCCTTTTCTTTAGACCAAATTCGAGCCGAGCATTCCAGGTTCTCTCACGATTTAAAGGGTCACTTTTGAGGCGCTTATTCACTGGTTTAACTCAAAATAACGAGTAAAACTGGAGCAAAAGAGAAAAACAATATGGCTCTCAATTTTAAATAAACTAATTTCAAACTCAATTTAGACCGCCAAATGTTTGGCAATTAGCTCATCTGACAATTCCGGCATGGAACCAGAAGCTACTATGCGCCCTTTTTCCATCAACCTGAATTCTCTACCAACTCGCCGTGCAAACGTCAGTTTTTGTTCTACCAACAACACAGTCATTTTTTCTTGTTCATTCAACAAAGTAATCACATCCCCGATTTGTTTAACAATGTTGGGCTGGATACCTTCATTGGGTTCGTCTAGTATCAAAATCTTGGGTTCAATAACTAAAGCCCGTCCAATGGCTAATTGCTGTTGCTGCCCTCCAGATAAATCACCGCCCCGCCGATTTAACATTTCTTCTAAGACAGGAAATAATTCAAAAATTTTTTCTGGGATATTATTTGACTTGTCTCGACGAGCGCCCAAACCAACCCGAAGATTTTCTTCCACTGTGAGCAACGGAAAAATATCTCGACCCTGCGGTACGTAACCGATTCCCTGGGGCGCCCGATCCTCTGCGGGTTTGTGTGTGAGGTCGTCACCTCCAAGAAAAACCTTGCCCTTAGCGATGGGCAATAGCCCCATAAGACATTTCAGTAACGTAGTTTTACCGACACCATTTCGTCCCATAATACAAAGACATGAGCCCTCTTCAACCTTGAGATTTAAATCCCACAATATTTGTGTTCCACCATAAAGCTGGCTGATTCCACGAGCGTCTATCACCCTTCTTCACCTAGATACACCTCGATCACCGACGGATCATTTTGTACATCAGACATACTTCCCTCTGCTAGAACCGATCCCTGATGTAGTACGGTTACAGTCCGAGCAATGCTACGAACAAACTCCATATCGTGTTCAACTACCACGACAGTCCTATCACCTGCAAGAGAAGTCAATAGTTCAGCAGTTCTTTCGGTTTCTCGAGCGGTCATACCTGCCACGGGCTCATCGACTAACATTAATTTAGGTTTTGCTATCAGTAGCATTCCAATTTCTAACCATTGTTTTTGTCCATGCGAAAGAGACCCAGCAATCGATTTACTATCTGAACCTAGCCCAATAATATTCAGAACTTCATGAATCCAATCCATTTCACTAGAAGAGAGGCTTGCCACTAGTGTGAAAAAAATGTCTTTCCTGCCCTTCATCGCTAATTCGAGATTATCCACCACCGTTTGTTCTTCAAATACAGTGGGCTTTTGAAATTTCCGCCCAATACCAAGTTCAGTAATCTCGGCCTCGCTTCTGCCTAGTAGGTCGATAGTTTGACCGAAATAGACTTGCCCGCTGTCGGCTGCGGTTTTACCAGTTATCACATCCATTAAAGTGGTTTTACCAGCTCCATTGGCACCGATGAGACATCGCAACTCACCATCATCAATATAAAGATTTAGCTCATCCAATGCCTTAAACCCATCGAAACTCACAGTTAAACTCTCTATGTAAAGAAGTACCTGATGCGAAATATCGACCTCAGGAACGCTCCGACCCCCAAAAGTCTCAGATGTTGGGTGACCCCCAATGGCTCTCTTTATAGATTCCGAAAAACTCATGCTGTCTCTTTGCCTACCTTGAATAAATCAATCCAAATTGACCTAAGAGTTTTTGAAAGACCCACCAGGCCTTTTGGCAAAAAAACAGTAACAGCTACAAATAAAGCGCCCAATGCAAATAACCACGCTTCAGGAAATACCGCAGTAAAACGAGTTTTCGCGTAACTGACTAATATTGCTCCCACAATGGCTCCATACAAAGTACCTCGCCCGCCTACAGCAACCCAGACTACAATCTCAATTGAGTTTAGTGGCGCAAACTCACCGGGGTTAATAATACCGACTTGCGGAACATAGAGAGCACCTGCTATCGCCGCAAGAATGCCCGAAAAAACAAATAGAGAAACTTTATAATTCTCCGTTCTAAAGCCAAGAAATCTAGCTCTGTCTTCCGCGTCACGAATACTCACAATCACGCGACCATACCTCGAAGACATAATCAAAAGGCTTAGACAGTAAGACAAAGCCAAAATCAGAGCAGTAATCAAAAAAAGAGCCACACGCACATTGTCCGACTGCAAACTAAAACCTAGGATATCCTTAAAATCGGTTAAACCATTATTGCCACCAAAGCCCATCTCATTTCTAAAAAACGCAAGCATCAGCGCATAGGTCAATGCTTGGGACATAATAGAAAAATAAACCCCCGCAACTCGTGATCTGAATGCTAGCCAGCCAAACACGAACGCCAATAAGCCTGGTATCAAAAAAATTGCAATGAACGCAACCCAAAATTGATCAAACCCGATCCAGAACCAAGGTAGTTCTTGCCAATCTAGAAACACCATAAAATCCGGCAAGACAGGGTCACCATATACTCCTCTCTCTCCAATTTGACGCATGAGATACATGCCCATCATATACCCGCCAAGTGCGAAAAAGGCTCCGTGGCCCAGACTTAAGATCCCGCAATAGCCCCAGACGATATCAACAGATAACGCAAGCAATGCATAACAAAGATACTTGCCTAACAGGGTAATCGTGTATGTACTGACATGGAAACTAGATACCTCTGGCACTAACAAATTACATATCGATGCATAAGAGGCTATACCAAACAAAACTATAAGGAAGACCGGTGCTTTTTCTCGAAATCCATACCAAATCGAGGGCTGTTCTTTTATTGGGATCATTCAGCAGCCCGTCCTTTTTGAGGAAATAATCCTTGAGGCCGTTTTTGGATAAACAAGATAATGAAAACTAAAACTATTATATTCGCCAGCACAGCGCCGGTAACCGGTTCAAGAAATTTATTCGCCACTCCCAAAGTGAAACCGCCCACTAAGGTCCCCCATAAATTTCCGACGCCACCAAAAACCACAACCATAAATGAATCGATAATATAGGCTTGCCCCAAATTGGGGCCGACATTGGTCAGCTGGCTAAGAGCGACTCCCGCAACGCCGGCAACACCCGACCCTAATCCAAAAGTCATGGCGTCCACGCGCTCCGTTCGAATACCAATTGCTTTAGCCATCGCTCGATTTTGCGAAACTGCTCGCACATGCAGGCCCAATGAGGTCTTTTTCAAGACTAACTGCAAACAGACAAATACAAGTAACGAAAAGATCAAGATATACAGACGGTTATAGGTTAAGGAAAAAATTTCATTTATTTCAATCGAACCACTTAACCAACTCGGACTAAGGACTTGGCGATTCAAAGGGGAAAAGATGGTCCGCACGGTCTGCTGTAATATCAAACTTATCCCAAACGTTGCGAGCAGTGTCTCTAAAGGACGTCCCACCAGGAAACGAATTACATATCGTTGAATGAGCACACCAACTGATCCTGAAACAAGAAAAGCGATGGGGATCGCCACTAGTATTGAAACGCCTAGGTGATTTGGCATCAATAATTGGACCACATAAGCTGAATATGCACCAATCATAATCAGCTCGCCGTGAGCTAAGTTGATAACACCCATCACGCCAAAGGTGATCGCCAAACCTGTAGCTATTAATAGCAGAACCGAACCCAGACTCAAACCATAAAAAATCAATTCCAATAATTCATAGATACTGATTTTCTGCCTAATCCCAGTGTGAACCCTTAGAGCTTCCGCCAAGACTTCAGGGTCTTGTTCAGCATGAACCCCATTTTCATCCTGGGCTATCAAAGACTCCAAAGTATTAAATACCAACGGTTCAAGACTGCCATCCAAAACTTCCAACGCACTCAGACGTACCAGGCGAGAATCAGAATTTTTCAGGTCATCGATCGATAGAGCTAAATCAATCAAATCGAGTACATTTTTATCTGTTTCTTTTCCTCTAGCATGTGAGAGGAGCTTAATATTGTTTTCGCCCAGATTATTAAGCATATTGCGAACGGCAGAAGAGCGTACTTCGGGACTATTACTGCTGAGTGTTAATCTAGCGATAACCCCACGAAGTTTGCTTCTTAATCGATTATTTATAACAATTTTTTTTAGATTTTTTTTGGGAACTAATTCCAAAAACTCTAAAGTTAGCGCACCTCGTATCGCATAGTTTCCGTCATCCTGACGTTCCGCGATAACTAGTTGCTTATCACTTTTTCTAGTGAACAAATTTCCGACTAATAGTGCTTCTAGCATTGGCAGCACATATTCCCCACCAATTTCTAGCCGGTCAATAATGCCTGGTATCATTTTCAGCTTTACGCCTACCAACTCTTGAGTAATTTCACGAATTTCATCTTTACCTACTTCATCCGCGAGACTGCCACCACAAGTTGCTAGGAAAAAAAAGAACAACAAATTTCGGAAGATATTAGTCACTATAAACATACCGCTTAAACTGATTATTCAAGTTCAGAAACATGTAACCATTGAAGTACGCATCCTTGGGGCACTGCTATACTCAGCAGTGCCCCAAGGAGAACTTGTCATTTCAAGTCGAGGCCAACTTGAAGACCAAGTCTTTAGAAATTTTGCCCTGAACATTTTTCGGTCTTCACATTGTAGTTCCCGCACTTAACCGGTTCCGTCCAATCGGCAATAAGATCTTTCGAGCTTGGTAAGAAATTCGACCAAGCATCCCCCGGAACTACACCGTCCGTTTCCCATACAGTTTCAATCTGACCATCCTCTTGGATCTCTCCAATTAAAACCGGTTTTGACAAGTGATGGTTCTTGTTCATCACCGCTATTCCACCGGTAAGGTTAGGTGTAGAGATGCCAATCATAGCCTGCTCAACCGCGTCCACATCAGTGGTATCAGCCCTTTCAACTGCTTGTATCCACATCTTAAATCCAATGTACGTTGCTTCCATAGGATCATTCGTTACCCGCTTGGGATCCTTTATAAAACCCTTCCATTGTTCAATGAAGGCGCTATTCTCATCACTTTCTACACTCTGAAAATAGTTCCAAGCTGCAAGGTGACCGACTAAAGGAGTGGTATCAAGCCCAGAGAGTTCTTCTTCTCCGACAGAGAACGCGACGACCGGTATATCCTCGGCAGAAATCCCCTGATTACCCAACTCTTTATAAAAAGGCACATTCGCGTCACCATTTACTGTTGAAACCACTGCTGTTTTTTTCCCTGTGCTTCCGAATTTCTTAATATCGGCGACAATACCTTGCCAGTCAGAATGACCGAATGGCGTATAGTTTATCATTATATCAGCCCTGTCGACGCCCTTAGCAAGCAGATAGGCCTCAAGGATTTTATTCGTCGTGCGCGGGTAAACGTAATCTGTTCCTGCCAATACCCAGCGCTCCGCCTCGATCTCGTTCATTAGATAGTCAACAGCTGGGATGGCTTGCTGATTAGGCGCAGCACCAGTATAAAAAACATTCTTCGAAGACTCTTCACCTTCGTACTGGACAGGATAGAACAGAAGCCCATTTAGTTCCTCGATGACAGGCAGAACCGACTTTCTTGATACTGAAGTCCAGCAACCAAAGATGACGTCAACTTTTTCCTGAGTTAACAGTTCACGAGTCTTTTCTGCGAACAATGGCCAATTAGAGGCAGGATCAACGACAACCGGCTCTAACTTTTTACCTAATAATCCACCTTTTTTATTCTGATCTTCTATCATCATCAGGACAGTGTCCTTCAACGTAGTTTCTGAAATCGCCATCGTGCCTGAAAGAGAGTGAAGCACACCTACCTTGATGGTGCTTCCCTCTTCGGCAATTGCCACTCCCGACAAAAGAAAAAGCATAGTCGAAAAATATAGTGCTATATATCTAAAAACCTTTTTAAACTTCATAACATCACCTCAAAATATTTTAATTAATATAGAAAACAAAATAGTTCTACTGATTTACAGAGCCAAACATGTTGACTATGAATCAGAATGTCACCAACGCTTCTAACGCGAAGGTATTAAAATCATTGCTGCTCACATCGTCCTTGTCTGAACGAAATTCTGCGACTAGCAACAAGTTCTTAGTTACTGCGTAACTCCCAGCAATCGTAAAGGCACTCGAATCCACTGTCGTTAAGCCAGCTGCACTTTCAACGTCATAATCATGATATCTAAATGTCACTCCGTACTTATTCTTAGCGTAATTCGCCATAAGCAAATAGCCATTGGCCTCATCGCCCAAGTTAGGATTAGTTGTTGAAACCCCATCTAACTCAATTGGCGCATAGGGATAATTTGCCGTGTTTTCGGCAGAATTAATCTCAGCTGCTAGAGTCCAGTTGCCAACTCCGTACGAAGCCCAGACATTAATCATATCGATCGATTCATCGCTATTAGGAAGCGACTCTGTCATATAAAAGGCCTTCATCGTGAATGAATCAGAAGGATGGAAAGCCACTGCAAGTTCAACAGCCGGTTCAGAAGTATCACTTCCAAGCGCGAAAATATCATTAACAACAGAAAGTCCAACATCGAACATGTCGCCTGCAGCATAGATTGACACTCCTTCCTGATAATAACCATAAAAATAGGGCGCATACCCTGTGCCCGAATATTGAAACAAGCCTGTTGGCTCTTCAGTTTCCCATCCGGAGTAGCTCAAAAATCGACCCGCCTTGACGCTGACAGAATCATTGAGTTCATAGGTCAATACCGCTTGCTCAAGTGTGAATTCATCATTCTGAGATTCGATATCCACAGAGAAGGAAAGACCATCACTGGCTTGATAGCCTAAATTCAACTCTAACTGATCCACAGCTGAAGATGACGTAGAATCACCTTCGTCAGGTGATTCATAATAGTAAGACATGTCGATGAATCCCGACACGCTTAACTTATCTTCCTCAGCATGAAGGGATTGTGTCAGTAATCCCAAAGCAGCACTGCCTAGAACAAAAATTTTACGAAACTTATGCATTAATTATTTCCCCCTCGCCAAGGTTAAACTTTGGCATGTTGTTGTTCTTGACCACACCTGAATTATCTTTGCCTATCAATTACAAAGAAATTCGTCGATCTCCCTCCTCTTATACGCAATTCAACGTACATCAATAAACTCAATGAGATCTCGAGAAATCTTATTGGAAAAGATTAAAAGGGTGCTAGCTCAATATTAAGAGCGAAATTTCTTTCAAAATAATTATTAGCCCACCGAACTTATTTCACAGATTAGGTAATTGCTTCCTTAGAATTTGCGAGTTCAATTAAACTATCTTTATTGTTAATCTCTTTTATGGGGG
>CAZYHH010000059.1:11245-12984 GCA_964647295.1 uncultured Pseudomonadales bacterium | reverse complement strand
AAACGATGTCGAAGTTCATCTAAACACAAAAGCTAATGATAAAATCTTTAAGAATTTTGATTGGGTTATAATATGTACATATTCTAATCTAAACTCCCTTATTCAGAATCACCCTGAATTACAGCGGGAATATCAATTCGAATTATGCGAAAAACCAGTTGTAAAATTACCTGAATCTTTCAAAAATAAAAGTATCGTAATAATGGATGGACCTTTCATGTGTATTGATCCTTTGGCAAATACGGATTTTCATTTGTTATGTAACGTTGTAAATGAAATACATCAAACAAATATTGGAATACACCCAAAAATAGATGAAAAGTATCTGCCCCTATTAGATCGTGGCATTATTAAAAATCCCCCGATTACAAATTATGATAAATTTATTCAATCTAGTATCCCATTTTTTCCTGAAATAGAATTAGCTGAGCATATTGGTTCCATGTTTACTATAAGAGCTGTTCCACCTAGAGTAGAAAATACTGACGCTCGTCCAACTCAAGTAATACAAATCGATAAAAAAATTTAGGGAGATGCACCTTAAACCTGACATTAAAAAGGAAACTAATGGACTCCACGGAAATAATTGCGGTAATCCAAAATTTAGGGGCGCCAGTCGTATACAGCTTATTGGCGCTTTGGTTTATAAAATATCAGTTCGTCAAAGCTGAAGAAGCTGCCGAGAGGGGGCGTCTGGAAAGGCAGAGAATTATTGATGATTTTACAAAAAGGGATGCAGAAAACGAACGGAGAGCCTTTGATTTAGCCCAGCAGAGTAATGACGCTATCAATAAAATGGCAGCCAGTTTGGAGGCCAATACTAAATCGATGGACAGTTTAGTGGCGATGGTGACAACAAGGGGGTAGGATGAAAAAATGCATTTTAATTGCATTGATTATAACTTCTCTGTTTCTATTGTCGAACTGCTCTAAAGTTCAGCAGGCTCCAGAGGAGAAGGGTGTATATTCTAATAATTTTTCTACGTTAGAGATTCGCTCGTTCTGGACAATGTGCCAGCAGGCTTTTATTCAGAAGAATCCGTATATTACTCCCGGTATCCTGATAAGATACTGCGATTGCTACTCCGATCTTGTCAGGAGGACATACAAGGATGTAGGGGAGCTCAATGCTAAAGCATCGAGTGAAAACCTGTCGAAGAATTTAATAATTGAATGCAATATGAAATTACAGCAGGAACAATCACTCGCTAACCCTGCATAAAAGGAATGAAGAAATTCATTATTAGAAATTTTGTATTACATTTACCACTAATAGTAATGACAGCATTTTTTACCTATATAATATTAGATTTAATCTTTGGTTAGGAGACACAATGAGCTTAACGAACGGCACAATGAATGTAAATGACCGTATACAACTTGTTAGATTTTACTCACGATTCCTTGTCGCAATACTGGCAATGGCAATTTTCAGTTATATCGTGCACATGATGTTGACAGCAAATGAGGAAATGACTTCATCCTCCAAGGATCTGCTCAATATTTTAATCGGGGCGTTCATCCCGATCCTAGCCGGCATAAGTCGGTACTTTTTCGAGAGCGGTGGAGATCTCCACCAAGAGGAGGAGAAGAACGCACTACCTCCACCAATTAAACCCACAACCGGAGAAGAAGATGAATCCAGCTTTACTAATTAATGTAATACAAAGTCTAGTAGTAGATAAGGCACAAGATCTAGCAGTTGAACATGTGCAAAAAGCAATTGACGACAACCTCAG
>CAZYHH010000059.1:0-11145 GCA_964647295.1 uncultured Pseudomonadales bacterium | reverse complement strand
AGCCAGACAGCTATCCGAATGGGTATACAAAATGCTCCCAATACAGAGCAGCTTGTTAATCTTGCCGTCTTAGCTCAACAGATACTGCAACCATGTCGCGACAAGTTTGGCACGATCTCTATTAATTCAGGACTAAGGGTTTTGGAACTTAATAGAGCCATAGGTAGCGGAGATAAATCACAACACACTAAGGGAGAGGCTTCAGACTTTGAGGCTTATTCAGTCAGCAACAGGGAGATGGCAAAGTGGATCAAGGATAATCTAGATTTCGATCAGCTTATCCTTGAGTATCCTGGCCCAGATCCACGGGACGGCTGGGTGCATTGTAGCTACAAAAAAGATGGTAGCAACAGAAATCAAATTTTAACAGCAGTTAAAGAAGGAAAGAAAACTGTGTATAAAAAGGGGCTACAGGAGTAAAACATGGCACGAACATTAGAACTAGATACGATTACGGAACCGAGTAATAGTTCGACAGCGAATATAACGCTATCGTCTGATACTACGACTACAATGCCAAAAGTTGATATCAATGGTGGTGCTATTGATGCAACTACAGTTGGTGCAGCAACCCCTTCTACGGTGGCTGCAACCGCTATTAGCGCTACAGGCAATGCAACAGTCGGGGGGACACTAGGGGTCACAGGAAACACTACAGTAGGTGGAACACTCGGGGTTACAGGTGCAACAACACTTTCGAGTACAGCAGCGATCACAGGCAACACAACTGTAGGTGGAACTCTTGTTGTAACTGGGGCAATAACTGGATCAAGCACATTAACTGCTACTACTATAAATGGGATAGAGATGCGATATTCTCGGCCAAACAGCCTTGCTCTCTATAATTTAGGTGTCGGCGCCGGTTCTTTGGACTCTTTAGTAGCTGTCAATACAGATGGGCCGCAACGAAATACTGCGTTTGGGGTCAACACACTCACAGCCAATGAGGACGCTAAAAATAATACAGCCGTTGGGTATGACGCATTGAATTCTATTGTTGGTGCGTGGGGGGGTGTATATGGGGATGGCAATACAGCGGTAGGTGCCTTCGCTGGGGATGATATTACTAATGGTCATAGTAATGTAATGATCGGATATCGTTCTGGGACAAGTAATGCCCCTTCTGGTTCTGTAACAACTGCTAACGGTGTTTTATGTCTCGGAGATGATACTATTGCTAATTTTTATTGTGCCGATACATCTATTTCCAGTTCTGACGAGAGAGATAAGACGGATGTGGAAGACTTCACTCCTGGCCTCGAATGGATTGAAGCCATGAGGCCCGTAACGTATCATTGGGATAAGCGCTCGTGGTATACAGAATATAATGAAGAAACTGGTGAAGTTACATCCCAGCCTACCCCTGATGGTACCCACAAAAAGGATAAAAAAAATATTGGGTTTATTGCACAGGAGGTTTTGGAAATAGAAAAAGCCCATGGGTTTGCAGATAATAGAAACGATATGTTAACCGTTAATTTGAATGAAGATGAAACTGCATACGGAATGAAATATGAAAGACTTGTTCCGGTGTTAGTTAATGCAGTCAAGGAACTTTCAGCAAAAATAAAAGCATTGGAGTCAGCGTAATATGGCACGAATATTAGTATTAGACACACTTAAACATCCCAGCAACTCTGGGACTGCGAATATAGTATTGTCTTCTGATGAAACAACAACAATGCCCACCGTTAATATCAATGGCGGTCAGATTGATTCAACTACAATCGGATCAAGCAATGCTTCAACAGTCGCAGCTACAACTTTAAGTACTACGGGGGATGCAACAGTAGGCGGGGACTTAACAATATCAGGGGGTGATATAAAAAGTAGTGGAGGTACAACTTCAATCAGTGTAAGTGGTGCAAATACAACTTTAGCAGGCACAGCAAACAACATAGGAACTGTAACAGCAGGGACAATGGGCTCTGCGGTTGTATACCCAACTGGTCATTTAATTAAAACTCTTCTATACACAGATGGTACGGGGTTAGGTGCATATGAAGTCTCCTCAAGCACAGTAACATGTATGACCGATACAGTTGCAGTTTCAGCAGTGTCAGGCAGGACATATTCCCTTGAATTCCATGGGCAAATGGAATTCCATCGAGTTAGCGGATCCGGTGGTGGACATGGGTATTGGGGTATATATGAACCCACAAGCGATATTACACCGGGGAGTACCTCTGTCGGGACAGCACGGAGTGGAGCAAGTGTTAGAAATGATTCAAACCTTCACGAATTTGGAACAACAGTCATTTCTTATTTTTGGGTTGCAGGCTCTACAGCAACTCAGTATTTTTGTCTGGCGGGTGCAACCCAATCTGGAACCGACACAAGACTTAGACTCGACGAACCTAATGCTTTTAATTCCACTGACACATACAAGTTTATACTCAGAGAATATCAGGGGAACTGCTTAACCACGAATATTTAATTAAATAATATATTGGAGACAAAATGGATATAGAAGAGGTGGATAAAATTATTAAAGATCACATACAAAAGATACAACAACTTCAGGTAGAATTACACCAAGCCGAAGGCTACAAGCAGGCACTGATTGATATGGAATCAAAAGAAGAGGAACCCGAAGAAGATAAAACCTAATGGCAGTAGAATCACAAATAGGCTTTTCGGGCGGGCTCAATACAAGGGCTCCTGCTCATTTAATTGGAGATAATCAACTAACAGAACTCCAGAATGTTGATCTGTCTCATAATGATTTGCGTGGTGAGTATGGTACAGGATCCGGTGGAGAGACTGATTTCTTTTACGAAGCAGCTTCTTCATGGGTAAGTGCAACAGGCTTCCAAGTAGACGATGTAATTCTTGAATGGCCTTCAGCATATTCAACAGATGCCTCAACCACAGCCACTATTTCCGCTAATGTAAATTATTACACCGGTAGTCCGAATGCAGTGGTTGGTGATGGAGTAACACTTACAATTGCCGATGGAATTACTTTAACTTTTTTTCCACGGACACAAGGGATACATGGGGCAAACAGTTATGTTGAATACAATGACGATCTATACATAGCAAGAAGTTCATTTTCTATAACAGGGACTACTGTGGACACATCAGATGTTTTAACTACTGGCACCCATACAAATAAACTTCAAGTTGGTGATGAGATTGTTAATTCTACTTATATTAATACTGGAACATACATTAAGAAAGTAGACACAACAAACAGTACTGTAGTATTAAGTGCTCCGGCAATAGCCAATGGAACAAATCAAACATTTACCGTCAATGCTATTATTTCAAAGTATGTGGACGGTGCTACTACTACAAGTTACAGGGCCGGTGTTAACACACCTGTACCTATCATTGAGTTTGACAAAAAAACAGGTGACTATGTCACTGGACGTGACGGTTCACATAGTGATTCTTGGTATGCAGTCACCGATCCAATTCCATTCCAATATGGTGTATCTGAATACGACGAAACTGGTGTTGAATCAACAATGGGGACACTGACTGATTCAAATATTGGAACAATTGGCGGAGACAAGTTTCCTACTGCAACTGCTGATGTAAATAATCCTCAATATATTAATATATCAGGTGTTGACAGGTACAGCACATTAAATACAACCAAGGGCAGATTTGCCTTATACAGGGTAGGAGGAACCAGTTCATTTATTAAGCGTTGTGACAACCTTTTCTTGGATAATGATTTAACTGTAGAAACTGCGGAAACAACCTCCCCAAGTAAACTAACCGTAACACTGGGAAGTGCAAAGGATGCATTCCAATACAAGGTGAAGTGGTATGCCTACAATGCTATAGGAGCAGGAACCTCTGCAAAGTACAATTACTATAATTCCAGCACTGGATATATAAACCCATTTGTTAAAACAGGAGAAGTGTCTGAGGTTGTAAGTGGGACAAGTTCAAAAATAAAATTTACAACATTAAACCATAGCTTAGTAAATGGGAATGCTATTCGATTTGCATCTACTGGTTCCTTGCCGACTGGTATAAGCGCCTCTACGACTTATTATGTATCAGATAAAGCTGCCAGCACATTTTATGTAGAAACGTCAGTTGGTGGAGGAAATATTGCTTTTACAGATGCGGGTAGCGGAACAATAACATGGACGGGGTATCCTACTTCATATGCATATTTTGGGGAAACCGAATATAAAAATTCTTCAAGTGGGGCGCTGACTTTTAATCTTGATTCAAACAATGATGTGCACTACACGGATATTCTTGTTGTAATGAAAATACCGGGAGAGACCGTTGAAAGAGAATATGTGTGCAGAGCAATAACTCATGCTAATGCCAATGCAGCATCTGGCACGAGTGTTGATTATATAGATTTTAACCGTGCCGACTCGCTTGTAGATATACAGCCCATTGAAGAAGCAAGCACACCAACTAAAAATGTTAATGGATTAATTGAATCATCTAATCTGTTTTTTGCATTCAAGGACAACAGGCTTTATGTAAGTGACTATGGCAATCCCAATAGTTGGCCTGAATCAGGCTTCCTTGATTTTGACCAGAATATCACTGGCCTGGGGACACTTGGATCCGAACTTGTAGTCTTTACAGAATATGGAATGTACAGGGTGTTTGGCACTGACCCCAGTCTGCTTAAAAAGGTACAGATACCCACCACCGAAGGAATAAAGGATGGATCTTTCAAAACAATAACAAGATTCCAGCAAGGATTATTTTTTGCTGGCCTTAACGGTATCTGTTTTTATAACGGGCAGAGTGTCAGGAGGATAACACAAGAAAGCCTATCCTCTTTCTCACTTCCGAATGCAACTGCTTCAAATAATCACGGCGGGTATTATGAAGACACCTATTATTTACTAGGGACAAGTGGGACAGGATACAAAATAGACGTAAAAAACCAACCAATTCTAAGCCGAACGACTCAAACTGCTTCTAACTTATTTTTTAAAGGCAGTGATAATACCTTATACGGAGATACAGGAAAAATTGGAAGTCCAACAGGAACGAGATCAAACTTTACTGCCACTACTCGTAAATTTGTCGGATCAGATATTAATATGGAAAAGATTTTCTACAGTCTTACATTGACCGGAGAAAATTTTACAGGGACTATTAATTTTCTAGTAGATGGAACACAAACAGATACATTCTCCGTTAGTTCAGCAGTTACAGACTTAGACAGAACTTTTTACTTATCCGCTCCCCGCTCAGGTAACGGGGCACAGGTTCAACTTTCTAATTGTGGTGGAATAATAAACAAGATAAGTGTGAATTACGATAGCTCTGCTTCTCTTACGGAAGCATTATATACATCCGTCAAAATGAAATATATAGGGACTCCTACGGTAGCTGTAACATTGGATGGAGTTGCAAATATTTCAGCGACAACATTAGCTGCTCCCACAGGGGCAGTTGGGGAAGCAACCCTTTATTTCGGTTCAATGTCCACGGGAGTGGTTCCTCACCTTAAAGAAACAAACAACGAAGCTTCTGGAAGAATATTGGAATTTTCATATGCAGCTACTGAGGTGTAAATGGCCTCAGCAAGTGAAAGATTCATAAAAAAGGCTAGAGCAGAATATGACGGATACCTTTTAATCGAGGGAGATTACATAAAAGAAAGCTTTAGGATTGTTTTTGAAAATATGAGGGATATGAGCAACGAAATAGACTCTCTTACAACCACGGTCAACAGCTTATCTTCCAGATTAAAATCAGCAGAATCTAGACTAGCTGCGGCAGAATTGGATATAACAACACATACACACTAATGCCAAGACAAGTATTTCATGCATTAAACATGCGCTACAAAGGACAGCCGACTATTTCAGTAACCATAGATGGGACTTCAAAGGTTTCAAGTCAGCAAATGCCTTCGCATAGCGTAATGAAAAACAGGAGGATGGAATTGCCGGAGGGGGTTATTGGATACGTCCCGCAAGTGCAGTCCACCTTTACTGGTGCCCTTACTACAGAATTTGAGGGGATGCCGGAGGGGCAGTACTCTCAGCAGCAGTTGTTCCATTTCTTTGAAGTTCAGTTTAATGGAACGGTTAAACTCGAAATATATGCAGACGCAATTAAAAAATATATAAATAACACAGGGGATACAGATATTACCTTAACTGTCAGGGACTCAAAGGTACAGGACACACGGAGAGTATACTTCCCTGAATTAACATACGGCTGGGTTCCACAACTAAAACATGTTGTAGACGCATCCGAAGACGGGCAAGTTTTTAGTTCTACTCTCAGGGCACTTCCTTCAAGGTTCTCGCGTGGAGAGAAAGAGCACTCTGAAATACAAGTTACTCACCAAGGCGATGTTATCATTGATGTATTTCTGGATGGTAAACTCTTGGATACATACAGTTTTAATTCAGATCGCTATGATCAGGACGCTTTTGTCACGCAAAAGGAATATCTACCCGCCGGCTGTACCGGCAATGTGCTTCAATGGATACAAAGAAGCGGTGATGGAGAGGTCGCAATGTTTGAAACAAATACAACCCTGACAGACAGGGATCAACCACAGCAGGAGGTTTAGAATGGCAAGTGATTACCAGAAGGAAAAAGTAAGGACTATAAGCACTACCGATCAAGAAATAGATGCATGGGAGGCCCTGCGGCGGGAGCCAGGACTTATGGGAAGGCTGGCCAGACGGGGTAAACGGATGAAACCCTCTTACGTTGGTGGAAGAAGAAGTTTCCAAGGGCCGGCGGGTGGAGCATCAGCGGGTGGAAACTATGGAGGTGATTCTTCAGGTGGTAAAACAGATTCAGAGAGGTATCAAGCGCAACGACATTCCGCTCATCAGGCGGATCAAAGACAAAGATCGCAAGCCCAAGCCAATCGTGGTGGTCAATCCGCCGCATCAAGGGCGGCACTAGATGCAGCAAATCGTCGTGCTTCACAAGCTGAAAAGGAAATGAAAGACTACAAAGCCGGGGAAGAGGGAAGAAAAAAAGAGGCAATAGAAGGATACCAAGGAGAACGCAGGCAGGAACTCACAGGCGAGTTTGGTGATTATAAATCTGACTATGGGGATCTGAGAAAACGTGCAGACTATAGTACCGAAAGGGGCCAATTAGACACACTAAGGACTGGCGCAAGAGATAAATTTGGCGGGTACGAAAGTGATATAAGCGGAATGGCCGACAGAGGAGGTCAGGTTGCCGGTATTGGAGATCAAATGGGCACCATGGCAGGAGAAGCTATGGACACGCAAAAATTGATGAAGGATCGTGGGCTATATACCGGGATGCTTGAGCAGTCAAGAAAGGCTGGAGAAAAAGGTAAATTAGCTAATTTACGTCGTTCAATGGCCTCTGCTGGCTCAAGTCCAGAAGAAATAGCTCGTGCAGAAGCTGAGGCTTCTGGTGGCGCTGGCGCTGCGGGATCAGGAATGCGCTCGGATCAACTTCAGGGTGCAATGATGGCGATGCAAGCAAGGCAGGGACAGCTTGGTCAGGCAGCACAATTCCGAGGACAGCAGGCTGGTATGTTAGGTCAGGCACAAAACCTTGGGCTCCAGAAGACACAGGCAGCAGCAGGGATGTATGGACAGGGACTCGGAGCCCAGCAGGGCCTTATAGGTCAGCGTCAAGGAATGCTACAGGGTGAAATTGCACAGCAGGCCGGCCTGACCGGACAAATGGCCGGAATGACCGGAGCCCAGTTGCAGGACATTGTAGCACAGCAGAACATGGCTCAGGAGAAGGATTTAGCGGAGCGCGGATTGCTTGCACAACAGCAGGCTAGTGCTGCGAATGCGCCACAAAAGCCAAGCCAGTTTGGTCAACTCATGCAGACTGCGGCGACAGTAGCACCGATAGTGGCAGCTTTCTCTGACAAGAACCTGAAGAAAAATATAAAGAAAGCAAAAGATAAGGACTTAATGAGTCCAAATGAGATTGATGGTTTCCTTAACGATCTGTATGCATATCAGTACAATTACAAGGATTCCAACCACGGTGCCGGAAAACAAGTAGGAGTGATGGCACAGGATCTGGAAAAAACACAGCTTGGCAAGCAAATGGTTGAAGATACACCGGAGGGCAAGCAAATTAACGCCGCAAAAGGTCTGGGACTGGCAATGGCCTCACAGGCACGGTTAAACCAAAGACTTAATTCTATAGGAGCATAACATGGCATTAGTAGATTATGGAGCAGGCAGGGAGAATATTGGTTCACTATATTCAAATCTTCGTCGGGCAATAGCTGATAAGGGCAGGGCAGAAAACCTACGAAAGGAACGACAAATTGAACGCGAAGGGCTCTTCGGCACAGGGATTAGTTCGTCTGATCTCAAGGGGATGTCCGACGTAGGATTAGGCATTGCAGAATTCGGTCAGGGGCGGATGGATAAGCAAATGGCTAATGCTGAAAAATCCTTCGGAAGACGGCAGGCGGCAGATGAACGGAGGCTTGCAACTCTCCAGAAACGAGCAGATCTTGGAGATAAGAACGCCTTGGGCGAAATGCGAGGGATTCAAATGGGTATGTCCGAGAGACGCAATGCCTTTGAAGATAAAATGGGAGAGTACTCCGGCAAGGGGATCTGGGGGACAGGATTTGGATCTGAGGAAGTCGGATGGCGCACAAGTGATAAGGGTGCCGTTGGCCCCGAATCTGATTTTTCTACAAGAATGAGGGGTACTCCACAAACAGGTGGCGAAGAAGGTGGTGGCCAAAGCAGGATGGCGTTATCAGCAGATACAGAGCATATGAGGGGTAAAACTGAATTTGGTCAACCTATGGCTCCAGTAGCACAGTCCGCTCCCGGCCAGAGTGAGTTTGTAGATAAACATGGACGAGGCCCAATTGGAGCCCCCAAACAGTCTTCTTATGGTCAAAGTGAGTTTGGAGATAAACATGGGAAAGCATGGGAACAATATGATCCCGACTTAGCAGAACAAGGATTCCTTGGGAATCTTGGTAAAAAAAAAGACGAATTGGGGGGTGGTCAGGTAGGTACTAGAGCTAATCCAGAAGATACAGCGCACATGAGATCGCGATCTGAGTTTAGTCCACCGGGAAGTATTGGGGCTAACCCGGAAGATACTGCACACATGAGATCACGGTCTGAATTCAGCCAGCCTGAAAGTAATAAATTTGAGCAGAGACCATCGGATATGCGGATGCCTGGGGTGCTCAGGAACTTAACCCAGAATCAAAGAACACGGATGGATCGACTAGGGAGACAGAGAATTGAAAGAGAAGATTTAGCTCCATTAAATACGGCGAGAGCAGATTACAACAATCAGATACAAGACACTTTAAAAAAGCGTAGAAATAAAAAAATTAGCGACCTAGTAGCCGGTCTGAATTTAGGATAAGGAGAGCACCATGATCGAACAACCACAATTACAAAGAGACCCCGGACATAGAGAATATCTTCAGGCCGCATCTGTGGGTATGACTGTAGAGCAATTCAGACAGATGAAGGAGGACAAGGAATACAGGGATGAGATGAAGGCTATAGAAGAGGAGGAACGGGCTGATGAACAGGCTGCGGAACGTCCAGTCTTTCAGGAAAAACAGTCATGGAGCAATGTTGGTGATCCTTCTGATCCCGCTTTTGACGATCCATTTTTTAATAGAAATAAAATAGAAACACCTCTTAGTCAATCTGGCGCACATGGGGATTACACAGGGGAACAAGAGGCGGCATTTGAAGGAATGTACCCAGATCGGTATAAGGATAGTGTTAAAAAGGATGAGTCCTTTGGTGTAGGCAGAGATGAATCAGGTGTAGGCGGCAGGGAAAGAGAAATATATGCAGATACTGCCTTTGGCAAAATGAAAGTCAGAAGCATGGAAAACCAAGCAAAAATCAGGAGCGGAGAAATGACTCCAGATGAGGCGGAGGAAGATTATAATGCTTATCGTCAGGGATTAATCCGTGAAATAAACATTGAGAAAGCAGGCCCGGAATTTCAAGGCGTAGGTGTTATGCCTCCACAGGAACAGCCTCCTGAAGAAGCTCCGCCAGTAGAAGCTCCGAAGGAAGATTTTGAGGGATTCATGCCACCAGAGGCTGCGGCAGGAGAACAGGCTGATATCCAGCGGGATGAAAATGATCCAGTAGTGAAGGAAATGGTGGAAGTTCAAAAAAACCCGGAAGCTAGGAAAGAAGTACTTAAAGATGTGCCAAAGGAAGAAATAGCTATGGTAAAAGAAGAGCTTGGCAATTACTACATCGGGCCGGGCGGGTATGCTATTAACCTTGAAACAGTTGATGCAGATAACCAGCGAGGGGCAAACTTCTTAATGTTGCAACACGTTCCAGTCCATGCCCGTGCCCAGATGTTGGCAAACTGGGGATACATAGATCAGGAGGACGTTGATAATCTACCTGACTCACCAACTGTTCAGAAGGCAAAAATTGAGGCAGAGACAGATCTCGCTAAACAAAATTTAATAAGTGAAACAGATTTAACTAAAGTTGATAAGACTGTTGCCGGAACACTTAATGTGACTAATGCACAAATTAAAGCACAGAAGGAATTAAATACCTCTAATAATACACTAAAAAGAGAACTGGCTCTTAAAGATGACGAGTTTAGAAGACTTGATCTTGAGGATAAAAATTGGAGATTCATGGAGAGACAGGAATTAGAGGCATACATGCACAATAATGGTATTGACCTTGATGAAAAGAAATTAGCAGCCTTGCAGGATCACCAGCTTGCTCAGATAAATCTTGGATATTCAAAGATACGCAGTGTTGAAAGAGTGGAAGCAAATATGCTTAAATTCAAGGATAAACAATGGTCACAAAAATATACGTTAGCTACTGACCAAGAAAAAAGGGCAATGTTACTTCAGGAACATACTAAGGGGATGGATGTTATTAACATGGCTATGGATAATGGGCAATTAGATTTAGCTGCCGTAACAGCACTGAAGATGGGGGTTCCATTTATTCCTGATTATAAGGCTTACATGACTGCTCACGCAAAAGCAAGCAATACCGATCCTAATGTTAAAGCAGTTTTGAACAAATATTTTCCTAATATGAAGGCCAGTGTAGTTGCAGGCCAGTATGCAACTTTCAAAAACGGACGCATGAAACATTATGCTAGTGCCTCCAGTGAACCGGGGATGCCTTCAAATTTGGACAACTGGATTTCAGCAGATCCAACGAGAGGTAATACATGGGA
>CAZYHH010000058.1:0-13026 GCA_964647295.1 uncultured Pseudomonadales bacterium | reverse complement strand
TATCATTAAAGGTGAAATGGTCGGCAGAGGTGTGCTTCACTTCTAATTGAAATCCGATGTCTGAGATTGTTTGGTGAAAGGGGTTAAACGAGGGAAGAATCGCAAGCCTAACCCATGAGGTTAGGCTGCAATAGTTTTTCAGCTTGAGAAGGTTCGATCCCTTTTCTGACCGCGTAGTCTTTAACTTGTTCCTCGTTGATTTTTCCAACTCCAAAATATCGATCATCTGGGTGAGACAGAAACCAACCGCTTACCGAAGCTGCCGGCGACATTGCGTAGTTTTCGGTTAATGTGATACCTGCGGTTTCGTTTACTTGGAGGAGTTCGAACAGACTGGCTTTTTCGCTGTGTTCAGGACATGCGGGGTATCCTGGCGCAGGCCTGATGCCCCTGTATTTTTCTTTAATCAGATCCTCACTGCCTAGTTGTTCATCCTGGGCATAGCCCCATGCGACAGTTCTTATGTGTTTGTGGATTGCTTCAGCGAATGCTTCAGCGAGTCTGTCAGCTAATGCCTGGATCATGATTTTAGAGTAGTCGTCTTCGTGGTCGTTAAGTAACTCCTTTATTTCTTTACCAGAGGTGACGGCAAATCCTCCGATGTAGTCCTCATAGCCTACCGGCGCAACAAAGTCTGCCAGACAATAACTTGGATCCTCGTCATTAGGTTTTGGTGTTTGTTGGCGTAAGTGATGCAGGCTCATGATCGGTTCGGATCGACTATGGTCAGAATATATTGTGATGTCATCAGAGTCTTTTCGATTACACGCCCAGAATCCATAAACTCCTTTGGGCTTTAATAGATTCCGTTCGGAAATTTCTTTTAGAAATGACTGCGCATCCTTGAAAAGGTCTGTGGCGGCCTCTCCGACCTTTTCATCATCAAGAATGTTAGGGTATTTTCCAGCTAACTCCCAGGTCATGAAAAAAGGTGACCAATCTATAAAGGGAATTAAATCTTTAACGCTCATCGAGAACTCGGTTATCCCAAGGCTTATCGGTACGGGAGGCTTATAACTATCCCAGTTGATGGCGCAGCGGTTGGCTCGAGCATCGGCAAGGGCTAAAAATTGATGTTTTGATCGGCGCGCTTCGACTCGATTGCGAACTGTTTTGTATTCGTCTGAAATTGATTTCGTATACTTCTGGTATTTTTCCTTATCACCCAAGAGAGCCGAAGCCACGTTAACGGCGCGAGAGGCGTCGGTGACGTACACGGTTGCGGAGTTTTGGTAAGCAGGTTCGATTTTCGCTGCCGTGTGTGCTTTGCTGGTCGTAGCGCCGCCAATGAGCAAGGGTATGTTCATGTTGAGACGCTGCATTTCTTCAGCAACGTGAACCATCTCATTCAGCGAAGGAGTGATCAGCCCAGAAAGCCCAATGAGATCGGCTCTTTCTTTTTTCGCGATTTCCAAGATTTGTTCTGCGGGGACCATGACACCTAGATCAATTACCTCGTAGTTGTTGCACTGCAGAACCACTCCGACTATGTTTTTACCAATGTCATGCACATCACCCTTAACGGTAGCCATGATAATCTTTCCGTTACTGCTGTTTGAACGACTTTTGTCTTCTTCGATGAAAGGCACTAGATGCGATACCGCTGATTTCATCACTCTTGCGCTTTTTACGACCTGAGGAAGAAACATTTTGCCGTTACCAAATAAATCCCCGACGACATTCATTCCATCCATTAGCGGCCCCTCAATAACTTCTAGAGGGTGAGACGCTTCCAATCTCGCTTCTTCCGTGTCGTCTATTATGAATTCGGTGATACCTTTCACTAGTGAGTGAGATAGCCGCTCGTTCACGGGTAATTCTCGCCAGTCGGCTAAATGGCTTGATTCTGAGTTCTTATCCTCGCCGGTGAACTGATCCGCTACTTCCAAAAGTTTTTCGGTTGCGTCTGGTCGACGATTAAGGACTAGATCCTCTACAAGTTCGCGGAGGTTTTCAGGTATTTCATCGTAAACGCCTAACTGACCTGAGTTTACGATTGCCATTGAGAGACCAGCTTTTACCGCGTGATACAAAAATACGGTATGTATCGCTTCTCGTAGGGGATTATTCCCTCGAAATGAAAAGGAAACATTGCTTAAGCCTCCAGAGGTCCGAGCATTAGCCAAGTTGTTTTTAATCCACTTGACCGAACGAATAAAATCCACAGCGTAGTTTTGGTGTTCCTCAATACCTGTTCCAATCGCAAATATATTGGGATCGAAGATAATGTCGCTCGGATTAAAACCTACTTCCTCCACTAAAATCTCGTAGCTTCTTTGGCATATCTTAATTTTTCGATCGAAGGTGTCGGCCTGGCCTTGCTCATCAAAAGCCATGACGACAGCGGCGGCTCCGTAAGTCATACATTTCTTCGCGTGCTCTATGAATATTTCCTTTCCTTCCTTGAGACTGATGGAGTTGACGATGGCCTTACCTTGGATGCACTTCAGTCCTTCTTCAATAATTTCCCACTGACTGGAGTCGATCATGATTGGTACACGACTGATGTCAGGTTCGGACGCGATCAGGTTGAGGAATGTTGCCATTGCTTTTTTACCATCCAACATGCCTTCATCCATGTTGATGTCGATTATCTGAGCGCCATTTTCTATTTGCTGACGCGCAACGGTCACGGTTTCTTCGTAATTTTCTTCTCTGATTAACTTTGCGAATTTTGCGGATCCAGTGACATTGGTTCGCTCACCCACATTCACCAGTAAAGATTCATCATCAATAATGAGCGGCTCAAGGCCCGATAATTTCAGTGAGTCGGGCTTTGAGGTTATTTTTCGAGGCGCTGTGTCCTGAACAGCATCAGAGATCGCCCGAATATGATCTGGTGTGGTTCCACAACAGCCACCAACAATGTTAATCCAGCCGGATTCCGCAAATTCTCTGATGATTTCGGCCATTTGGTCTGGAGTTTGTTCGTATTCTCCGAACGCGTTGGGTAGGCCAGCGTTTGGAAAAACGCTAATTGCAGTGTCACAGTGTGATGCGAGTTCTTGAATGTAAGGCCTGAGTTGTTCTGCTCCTAGTGCGCAGTTGAAACCTATCGCAAGTGCTTTCGAGTGAGCAACGGATGTGAGGAAGGCTTGCGCCGTCTGTCCTGATAAGGTTCGGCCACTGGCATCGGTAATCGTACCGGAGACGATAATCGGTTTTGGTTGTTTTAGACTTGTGTTTACCTCACGAGCGGCGGCGATTGCGGCTTTCGCGTTGAGGGTGTCAAAAATGGTCTCGATTAAAAATATATCGACACCACCTGCTACTAATCCTTGCATGGCTTCTAGATAGCTTTGATAGAGCTCATCAAAGTAGATATTACGATATCCAGGGCGATTGACATCCGGCGAGAGACTAGCAGTTCTGTTTGTGGGGCCAATGCTACCGGCAACAAACCGAGGTTTTGTTGGAGTGCTGTACTTGTCAGCCATCCGTCTGGCTAACGTTGCTCCTTGTTGATTGAGCTCGATACACAGTTCTTGGGTGTCGAAGTCGGCCTGCGCGACGCTCGTTGAGCTAAACGTGTTAGTACTTAATATGTCGCAGCCCGCCTCAAGATAGTTTTCGTGAATTTCAGTTACCAGGTGGGGCTGAGTGATCGTTAAAAGGTCATTGTTTCCTAATAGAGGTTTCTTGTGAGTTTTGAGTAGCTCACCTCTAAAGCTTTCTTCTTGTAGTTCATATTGTTGGATTGCTGTGCCGTAGGCACCGTCTAACAGCAGAATTCTTTGTGCAAGAATTGCTGATAGTTCTGATTCAATATCTCCTGCTGGCATGGTCTATAAATGATAACAGGCTTGAATTTGATTTGAGGAAAAAATTGTTCATTCGTTGTAAAATATCGTTGTAAATCACTTTCATACTGGTAAGCAAGAGGATTAATTGTGATCGAGATTTCTGAAAAAGCACAAACTTACTTAACGGACCTCTTATCTGAGCAGGATGATGAAAATGTCGGTATCCGCGTTTTTGTATCAGATCCTGGAACGCCTTCAGCAGAAGCTTGTATCGCCTATTGCCGCCCGGGTGAGGAAGAAGAAGGCGATGTCGCGGTAGATTACGAAGGCTTTCGGGCGTGGTTTGAGGCCAGAAGTGAGCCTTTTTTGCAGGATGCTGAAGTCGATTATCAAGAAGATTCCATGGGCGGCCAGTTGACAATTAAAGCGCCAAACTCCAGGGTCGCAAATATTAAGCCTGACTCGCCGATCGAAGACAAAGTCAATTATTTCCTGCAGAGTGAGATCAATCCGGGTTTGGCGGCGCACGGGGGAATGGTTTCGTTGGTAGAAATTACGGAAGATAAATCTGCTGTTTTGCAATTTGGAGGCGGCTGTCAGGGTTGTGCTGCTGTGGATGTAACGCTGAAAAATAGCGTTGAGGCGACGCTGATGGAGCGAATACCGGAACTGGCAGGCGTACAGGACCTAACCGACCATTCCTTCAATGAAAATGCTTATTTTACATAGAGATACGGTGAAAAATTAAGACAAGCTTAGCGAAAGATTTTTCAGCATTTCCTCGGTTTCATTCCATCCTACACAGGCATCAGTTATTGAAATGCCATATTCCAGGTCCTCGCTTATTTTTTGATTACCTTCTCCAATATTGCTTTCAATCATGATTCCTGTGATGGACTGATTACCCGACTGGATTTGGCTTATAATTGATTCCAACACTTTGGTTTGATTTTTGTGATCCTTATGTGAGTTCGCGTGAGAACAATCGATCATGATCGAAGGATTAAGCCCCTGATTTAGAAGTCTTTGTTCACTTTCTGCGATGCTTTGCTCATCATAATTTGGACCATTGTAGCCGCCTCTAAGTACAGCATGTACACTCGGATTTCCTTTTGTATGGATGATACTCACCTGGCCAGACGGATTGATGCCCAAAAATCTGTGCGGGGCTACTGCCGATTGCATCGCGTTAATAGCAACCTCTAATGAACCGTCCGTGCCGTTTTTGAACCCAATGGCGCAACTCAGTCCTGATGCCATTTCTCGATGAGTTTGTGATTCTGTGGTTCTTGCGCCTATCGCCGACCAAGAAATCAAATCCTGAAGATACTGAGGAGTGATTGGATCGAGTGCCTCTGTGGCAAGAGGTAATCCAATTTCCGAAATCTCGAGTAAAAGCTTCCTTGCAATCCTAAGGCCTTTTGCAATTTTGAAACTATCATCCAAATGAGGGTCATTGATTAGTCCCTTCCATCCCACGGTACTTCGAGGTTTTTCAAAGTAGGCACGCATAGCAATATAGACCTTATCACCTAGTTTATCGGACAGGGCCTTGAGCCGAAGCGCATAGTCTATCGCCGCTTCAGGGTCATGGATGGAACAAGGGCCTACCACTACTAAGAATCTTTTGTCTTCTTTGGAGATGATTTTTCGGATGATCTCTCTGGAGTTATTAATCTGTGTGCTTAGTGTTTCTGAAACGGGCATCTCAGCCTTGAGAGCATCAGGTGTTATTAAGACTTCATGGTCAGATACATTTATATTCTCTAATTTCATGTTGGCTCAGTCTTTACGGTATTAATCTTGTTAATGCATAGGAGTCAAAAGCAGTAGCTGTTGCGCGCCTCTTTGTGAACCTAGGCAGGGCGCGCATCTTAAACTGCTGTTGGCTTTAGAGCAACTGGCTGAGATTCTATCGCTGTTTTCGTAATCTTAGAGCGTAACTTCTTTAAAGATAGCGATAGCTGTGAAGAAGAGGGCGGTCTTGATTTTTTCCGGGTACAGATTTGAGGCGATGGTGTGATAGGTTTGTAATTGAGGCTTATGCCTGGCGATTTGTTCCCGACAGAAAATTTCCTTGAATTCTGGCTCTTTGGGGGCTCCGGATTTGTAATCGATGATCCATCTGGTGCCATCTTCTATGAACATTCGATCAACGTAAACTCGCTGAATTACTCCATTGACGATACCGGTAAGGCCGAACTCCGATACCTCATTTTTGTGGGATTTTAGGATCCATTGTCCTTGTTCATTTTCGAGCGTTTTTTTGATTTGCATCGTGACTTGACCGGATAGAGCGCTACTGGTTTCGTTATCACCATATTGACTATTTGACCAAAGACGGATGATCGGTTCTAAGTCATCAATACTTCGATCCCTGTTTTTGCTTAACCAGAAAAGCGATTGGTGCACCAGTACGCCTACCGTCATTTCAAAAGTTGAGTTGCTCTCGATGGCTTCGCTCTTTTTGTATGGTGGGATTGTGCTATGCGACAGATTTGTGTGGGTCGGTTGTTTCCATTGATAGTCTTTTGGCAGATGGTGCAGAGTGTTGTTAGGTGCTATATCTCGTTCGCTACGCTCAGCCGATATCACATTTGGATGTTCACCTTCGATTTTGGCGACCTCCGCCTTTTGGAGAAATTTCGCTAGACCTGTCGGTTTTCCTGAAGCGCTTTTTGTGTAACTAGAAAAAAGTGTCTTGCGCGCGCGCGTGAGAGCGACATAAAGTAATCGCTTACTTTCATTTTCAGATTTTTGCTTTTCTTTGTAGTTTAACCACTCATAAAGAGAATCGTTCTTAACGCCCACCATCAAACCTTTTCGCTCGAGACTCCAGCGCAACAAAGGCAGTTCTTGGTTTCGAGTGTGTCGATCTAGAAACGGGACGATTACATGATCGAACTCGAGCCCTTTGGCTTTATGGATAGTCATGACTTGGATGTTGGTTTTCTGGGAGACGGGAGGGCTGTAGAGGCTGGATAGAGAGAGGCGCAATTGTTCTATGTCATAAGCTCTTTCGGAGAGTTCGTCGACTAATTCAAAAAATGCTAAAGCTATTGTTAATCCTTCGTGCCCGTATGCATCAACTCCACCCAAACGAACCCAGATGCCCTCTATTATCTCACGAGGAGGGAACTCGAATCTGTTAGTGGCTGCCCACTCGTATGCGTCATTCAATCTTCTAAATCGAGTATCTGTTGCGGCTTGCCTTCGTACGTAATTTTTGAGGTCATCATGGTGAGAAATTGGCTCAAGTTCCATCAAGGTTAGCCCGAATAGTGGACTCCTGAGGATTGTCATCCATGAAAGCTTGTCGGCATTCAAGTAAAGGATTTCGTGTATTGCTAGCAGGTCCCTGATGAGTGGTTCATTTTCTAGAGAGTAAAAGTCGTTTGCTTGCCAGGCGATGGAGTGCTCGTTCATCGCCTCAAGAAGAGGGTTGAGATGGTTTCTTGATCTGCACAATATTCCTATCGAATCCTGACCAATATTAACTTCCGCAATATACGAGAGGATCTTTTCGATTTCGTCTTGTAAGGAATCGAACTCAAAGGACTGCACCTTGGAATGTTTGGATGCAGGTAGAACAGAAGATGAAGTGTTTTGGCTTGTCTCACCCAACAATTGCTTGTTTTTCTGGTCTGCGGGAGCTGAAAACAATTTATTGATCCAGTCTACGATTTTAGGGTCAGATCGAAAATTTGAGCTCAGATTTATACTTTTTACGGGTAGATGATTAAGCCCTTCTTTTTGGACTTCCAGAAAGACGCTAACGTCGGCGTCTCGAAAAGAATAGATTGATTGCATAGGGTCGCCGACAGCGAAGAAAGATTGGCCATCTTCTTGGTTCCAGCTTTCCATTAGGGTGCTAAAAAATTTTATTTGGCTCCTCGAAGTGTCTTGGAATTCGTCAATAAGGAGATGCCGAAATCGGTATCCGAGTTGCAATGCTAGGTCGGTGGGTATCTCGGAATCGGTTAGGCTTGATTGCGCGCACATCGCGATGCCGGGAAAATCGACTTCTTTTTTCTCCTCCATCACTTTTTCGAGCTCTGTGGCGGCCATGGCGATGCAAATACAAACGTCCGTAATGGTTTGTACATCGCTTGGCTTGAGTTGCCCGGGTAGATTTCTAACCATTAAAAAGTCTGCCAACAGACCTCTTCGATCCAGTTCTTCAATCCATTCGTTGATTTCAATTTTTAATGTTTTGTCTGAAAAATTTGGATGATCTCGAACCGTTAAACGTTTCCTGAATCCGCCGCTTTGAGTTGTCACCGCTTGAACGATGGTTGGTAAGCTTGAGACTAGATCATCGTTTGGTTGGCATCGAGTCGTTGTGCAAGCTCACCAAGAGCTTCCTGATTAAGGTTTTCTATTAGCTCGTTGAAGTACTGCTCTAATTTAATTGAATCGAAAGACTCTGTGATCACGATCTGTGAAACTTCTAGCCATTGCTCTCTTTTGGCGAGCATATTAACGATCATGCGGCACGCGCGTTCGAAGTCGTTTGAGCAAAACTCGAGAAAATTGGCGATGGATGCGGTAAGCGGGTCACTATCATATAAACGCTCTAGCAATCTCTCGGCTGCCACCCGGTAAAGTAAAGTCGGAGATTCGCTGACAGAGTGACCGTGATAGTTGGTTTTTCCAAAACTCTGTTTGGCTATATCATTGGCTAAGGCATCGATCGTCTGGATTTTTAGGCGATTAGGGTTTTCCTTGAGTTGCCAGCCCCGGTTCAGGTCTATCTTTCGAGCCTGTTCAGCCGATGGGCCTTGCTGGTCTAACAGTTCGAGTATCCGGGAGCGCATCTCGCTCGCTGCCTTTTTGGTAAAGGTGATCGCAAGTATTTCTTCCGGGTTTTCCACATAAGAAAGTAATTCCACGTAGCGCTTTGCTAGCAAGGTCGTTTTTCCAGAGCCTGCGGGCGCTTGAACGATGAAGGATTTAGTAGGATCGAGGGCTTCGAGTCGGGCAGGATTATCGAGTATTTCTTCATGATTGGCCATTTTTGGGGTTATCTAATTCTGCATAGACTAGCTAAGTGACAGTGGGTGCAATACCCATTGGTGGGCGACACGTCGGCTTTCCCCTCAACAAAATCTTGAGCTACTTGATTGAGTTGTTCGGTCCAGCTAGCTTGTTCGTTCTCCCAATCGCAAGACGCTGATGTCGCGATCTTATTGCCGAATTCTAGTTCGGCCGAGATGCCTGAGATTTTTATCTCTTCCTCGTCATTGAGTTGCGCGTAGAAAGTCCCTAGTAAACCCTCTACTGCCAGGGCGTAAGTGGCTAGCTGAGGTTCTTTGAGATTGTCTGATTTGGCCTTTGACAGGTTTACGCGTCCTGTTTTGTAATCGATAAGAATTAAGCCTTCTGCTAATTTGTCGATTCGATCTGCTCTGATAGAAAATTCGAGTCCCGCCAGTTGAATTGTAAACGGTTTTTCTAGGCCTATGATTTGAAATGATTTTCTTCTGGCCTCTAACTCGATCCATTTACCAATGGTTTTTGAAATCCGTTTGGTTTCGTTATGACGAAATATTTCGGGAGCCGTTTGAAACAGTCGGTGTACAATCTCGGCTGTGACCTTAACTATTTGCTCTTCGGTAATTTCAATTACATCTTTTTGGGTGCGGCATTTAGAGAGTAGCTTTGCAAGGACCTCATGAACCACGATTCCTTTTTCAAATGCTTGCGGGAAATTTGTTGATATTTGTTTTGATGTTAAGTTTAGTCTGTTGATCGCGAAGGACTTAAAAGGACAGTTGAGCTGATCCTTAAGCATGGTTAGTCCAGCTGAAATCGAGTGATCGTAAAAGTGTGGTCCTCTAACATCTGATGTTTCGACTAACGTTTGGTCCGTGGCCTCAAACCAGGAATGAAAGTCTGACGTACCTATGCTGGAGATTGATTCCTCTACCTGTTTTATGAGCGGACTCTTTGAGATGAATGTATCGTTTTGGTGACAGTTATAACTGTAGTTAATTTGACCTGAATTGTTCGTCCAATTTTCTATAAGGGCGTTCGAGAAATATAATTCACCTTCTTGATCTGCTCTCGGCATGCCATAACGCTTCTTAATCTCAAGCGGTATGAAGGGGTTGTGATTGTTCCTAGACGGAAAATTGTTTTCATCCATCTCGCATATCCAAAGGTGGGTAAAGCTCAATCCAATGGATTCGATCAAGCCGAGCACCTGAATATCTTGGGCGTGCCTTTCCGGCGCATGAAGCGTGTTTTCAAATAATGCTTGGATCAATTCGAGTGCCGCTTCAAGGTCCAGTGGTTTGCCTGGCTGCATTTCTTCTAAGAAAGTAAATTCTCGTCTAATGGCTTCGTAGGCTTGATATTCGAATGTTTGCAGTTGATCGAGGCTAGGCCATCCTGCTTGGTCGAGTAGTTTAGTGAATTCTCTTATCCAGTTAGTTAATTCTTTTTTTTGCGAGCTTTCTTTTTCAGATTTATGAAAGTTGGATACGGGGTTGAGTGGCTGGATTGTTGTTTTAGCTTGCTGCCATTGTTCTAGGATGTTGGCTAATTCTTCAGTGTTGAAAAACTTTGAATTAGTTAAAGCATCCAGCTCGCCACGCGTTAAGTTTTCTGTTGCAGCGCGAAGAAAAAGAAATGCGTGGTTCCAAATGGTGTGCTTACTAAGAGGTTGTCCGGAAGAAATATTGAATCGTTCTGTGTGACTGCCTTTAAGGGGGTCCAAGCCAACTGCTATCTGACTTGAGATTTGAGCATAGCGAGTCGACAAGCTTGGAATCACGATTCCAATAGTCGAGTTTTTGTCTTGGGTTTTTGCGGCAACAGCCCACTTTGTTGCTTGTACAATCTCTTCAGCGAAGCTACTGCATTGAAGAGCGCTTTGGCTGCTCTTCGTTTCGGTGGACGTGATGCTGATTTCGTTTGCCTGTATTAACTGCCCCGCGATTCCTTTTGAGTTACATAAGGTTACTGGTTGATTTGATTGGTATTGGTTTAAGTAGCTTTTCTCGGCTGGAGCAAGGTGATCAAATTGATAGAGTATTAGGGGCTTTCTTTGGACGGCCTTGGTGGCCTTCAAAAAACTGGATAGCTGACTTTCTAGAAGAAAAGTCGTGTTGTCTTCGTCGAGAGCGCTTCTATACCAATCGATGACTTTTCTGCATTTTAAAGATAAGGATTGATAGAGGTCGATATCAACCTCATATTTGTGGACAAGGTCGATGGCGTCGATCGCCTGATTAATTAGGGAGTGGAGATTCTTGGGAACTATAGTGAACAGTCGAGCAAATAGTTGTCTCCTACTCATTAACTGGATTGTTTCTTTTTCAGTGTCCGTATGATCTATAAATTGTTCTTTTAGGTGGCTGGAAAAGCTTTTTACGTCAGGCGACTCCCAGGCGGACTTGTCCTTTGAAAGCTGATAGCGATCGTAGCTATTCGCGAATTCTTTGGCCAGCCGGTCGTTTGGCGTTATGACAGTGCGGTTTGTGCAAAGATCAACAAGCTGTTCGTTAATTGGGACTAGGAGATTTATCACCGAAATATTGTATCCCAAGATAATTGGTCCGTGTCTAACTTCTGATGCGATATAATCTAGCGGTAGTGAATTTTAGAAGGAGTAGAAGTTTGACCACGGTCAGCTATGTCAGTCTAGGTTGCCCCAAGGCCCTGGTCGATTCGGAGCATATCGTGACAGCGCTCGCTGATGAGGATTTTTCTGTTGTTGGGGAACAAGAATCGGCAGGTGTGGTGGTCGTGAACACTTGTGGCTTTATAAACCAAGCTAAGGCAGAAAGTTATGCGGCTATCGAGGCTGCGATAGATAATGATCAAGAAGTAGTGGTTACTGGATGCTTGGGTACGGAAAAAGAAAACCTACGAGAGCGGTTCCCTTCACTACGATTCGTATCAGGTCCGGGCCAAACGAGTGAAGTAGTCAATGCGGTTAAATATTTAAGCCAGAAGGGCGGGGCGCTTGTGCGCGAAGATAGGCCCTATGGTGCTGAATCGGGTAATCGAGTGTTGCTGACGCCCGACCATTACGCGTATCTAAAAATTGCCGAGGGTTGCAATCATCAGTGCACTTTTTGTGTGATCCCTCGCATGAGAGGGCCGCTTGAGTCACGAGAGACTCGTGACATTTTGGGCGAAGCTGAGGCGCTCGCGCAAAACGGGGTGAAGGAACTGATGTTGATTGCACAAGACCTTAGTGCTTACGGTTCAGACAATCATTACGGAGCTAGCTCTAAGGAGCAATCAGGTTTAAGAGAAGACCTTTTTTATCTGTGCAACGAATTATCATCAATGTTGCCCTGGATCAGGCTGCATTATGTTTACCCCTATCCGCATGTTGATAAGTTGGTGTCATTGATGGCGGACAGCAAAGTTTTGCCCTACTTAGATATGCCGTTGCAGCACGCTTCGTCGCGTATATTAAAAGCGATGAAGCGTCCTGCTTCTCGGGAAAAAACACTAAATCGGATTCACCGATGGCGTGAGCTGTTACCCGACTTGTCTATTCGTTCTAATTTTATCGTAGGGTTTCCAGGTGAAACTGATGAGGATTTAGATTCGTTACTCGAGTTTTTGGATGAAGCAAAACTCGACCGGGTCGGCTGTTTTACCTACAGCGAGGTCTCTGGTGCAAAGGCCAATGAATATCCAGGGAAAATCCCAGAAAGAGATAAACTTGATCGCCAAGACCTCGTGTATGAACATCAGGCTTCGATCAGCCAAGAAAGACTGCAGAGGCATTTGGGTAAAACACTCAGCGTGATGATTGATGGGGATATAGAGGGCGAGACTGTCGGTCGAACGATCTATGACGCTCCTGAAATTGATGGTCTGGTGTACGTTGAAAACGCGCAAAACTTGAATGCGGGAGATTTGGTCTCAGTCGAGATTGATGAATGTGGGGATCATGACTTGTACGGAGAGTATGTCGGACACAAGGTAGGGATAAGGTGATTCACAGGGTTTTCCACGGAACTACTGACGATCTAAACCGGAAAAGAGTACAATACCAAATGTCTACCCAATCGACAGGCTTAATATGTGGTATTTACTAGAAGATTTCTTTGATCAAGGGATTGTTATTCAAGCGTTTTTGGCTTGGGGCTGGATGTGCATGATTGTGATGGTTTGCAGTATTGTCGCCGGGTTTTTTTAGTATTAATAATTCCTGTGCTGTTCTATCAAGGCTGAGAATCTAGGGGTGTCTTCGGACCAAGAAGAGCTGCAAGATTGGCTTGAAGAGTTGAGGGTACGACATAATGATCTGGATGTG
>CAZYHH010000057.1:0-13087 GCA_964647295.1 uncultured Pseudomonadales bacterium | reverse complement strand
TCTGTAGATGGACATGCAGAGGATGCTCCTGTTTAATACCAGCGGCGGCGGCGGACATGCTTACATTCGCTACAACGATGTCAGAATACCTAGAGAAAACCTACTCGGAGAAGAAGGCGCTGGATTTGTCGGCTCACAAACTCGCTTAAGCGGTGGTCGTGTACATCATGCAATGCGCGCCGTCGGAACTTGTACTAAGGCGCTCGATATGATGTGCGAAAGAGCGGTGAGTAGAAAATCGAAGGGACAATTGTTAAGCGAACTCCAGATGGTTCAACAGGATATCGCCGATTCGTATATCGAGTTAACTCAGTTTCGTCTACACGTACTCTACACGGCGTGGCTGATCGACAAGACCCAAGCCTATAGCCGAGAAATACGAAAAGAAATTGCCGCGATTAAAATCACAGCAGCAAAACTCAACCACGATATCGTCTATCGCGCCATTCACCTCCATGGTGCGCTAGGTATGTCCAATGAAACGCCGCTCGCTGATATGTGGATGGCGGCTCCACAGATGGGGATCCAAGACGGTGCCACCGAGGCCCATAAGTCGAACCTTGCAAAACTCTTGTTGAGAGATTATGAAGCATCGCCCGACTTGTTCCCGACCTACCACCTGCCTAAATTAATCGAGCAAGCTCAAGAGAAGATTGAAACGATTATCTCGGCATAAGATGGATCGCGCTCTTCTCTCTACTTGTCAGATAAAGGATAAGGGTAGAGAGAAGAGAAGTGTTAGATCTCGCGACGTAGCAGCTAAACAATAATGAGTCTAACAGACCTTGGATGGTCGAGTTTTTTCTCCTCTCAGCTGATACAACTTCAAAGCGAAGGACACCTTCCTTCAAGGGTCACCGGCGTTGAGAGGACTGGTCTCACACTAAACGACGGAGAAAGTGAGTTTCATTCCAAACTGGGCAATCGTTGGTATCAAGACTCGGTTGAAGACCAACCCGTGATCGGTGATTGGGTATTAGTAGATCGGCACCTTCACGTGACCCATCTGTTTCGAAGACGCAACGTACTCTCTCGCATCGCTCCAAACACTTCAGACAAGGTCCAGTCGATCGTAGCAAACGTCGACACACTTTTCGTGGTCTCTTCTTGTAATGAAGAGTTCAACGAGTCGAGGATAGAAAGGTTTTTGTCGTTGGCTTCCAGTGCAAATGTAGAAGCAACCATTATTTTGACTAAGATTGATCTAACTCAGGCACAAAACAATTTTCGAGATAGAGCCCAGAAACTGACATCCAATCCCGTTCACCTGATCAATGCAACCGCGCTAAAGGATTGCCAGAGCTTGCTCGGTTACCTGACCGGTCGTAGAACCGTCTCATTAATCGGATCTTCAGGGGTAGGGAAATCGACGATCGTCAATAGCTTACTGGGCCAGGCGGTTCAAAAAACCCAGCCAATCCGATCAACTGACGGCAAGGGGCTGCACACGACCACGTCCCGATCGCTTCATGTCATTCCTTCAGGTGGGATCATCATAGATTCGCCAGGAGTTCGAGAGATCGCTCTGGTCGAAGAACGCATCGATCTCAGCTCATCCTTTGAAGACATTGAAGTACTGGCGGCACAGTGCCGCTTCAACGACTGTCGACACGACCAAGAACCCGATTGTGCGATTCATCTGGCAGTCCAAAGTGGCGAACTTGATGCTCGAAGGTGGGAAAGTTTTCTCAGGTTATCCAACCACAAACCAACCCCTGTCTAATTCATAACTCCGGTGGGTTATTTTGTGTAGGAATCTCTGGAACAAACTGATAATCCGGATCCGCCAGATTCTTTTTTCTAATAGAAAGTATTTCTCTCCAGGTTTGATAGAGACCGTGTGTAGCGACCGGCAAATCAAATCCAATGGCTGCCCTGAGTTTAGGTAGATTATGAAAAGGGACAGCAGGATACATATGATGTTCAAGGTGATACTGCATATTCCAATAATAAAAGGCAGGCAACCAGGAGCAGGTAAATGTGCGCGTATTCTTCCTAAAATCCGGCGCATTGGAGTTTAAACCGTAGTGTTGTGGCAGGCCGCAAAGAAAGCCCAGCCAGCGGCAGTAAAACGTCCCAAATGTAAATACCACGATCAGGAATGGGTAGCCCGTCACCATAAATAACAGAGCAAGTATCAAGTGACCACACAACAATACCCTCGCCCATCGTCGGTGACTTGTCCTGAGTCTATCGTCCTCCTCGGGCATTACAAACTGATACCAGTCTCCTCTTATTCGACCATTTGCATGATTCCAAACTGATTTAACTCGTGCCCAGGTTTCGACCGGATTCCACGCCAGCAATCCCAACCAAAACCGCCAGCGTTTATAGCTAAACCTTAAGGGTAACTGGACCTCGCCATCGTACCGATCATGACAAGTTGCTCGGTGATGTATCGCGTGACTTTGTTGATACCAGATATAGTCCGACCAGCTGATGAATGCATAGATCACCTCAAAGATCTCATTGAGAAATTTCGATCGGAATACAGTTCGGTGCTGCAGTTCGTGAACCGCGATCAAACCCATAAAAGGCCCCATAGTCCCGTGAATGAACAAGACAGCGATTAGGAGGGGTACCGTCCAGGTCCAATTAGATTGGTCGATCTCACCCCAAACATAGACGGCCACGCCCGCCATAAGAAAAAAAAGACCTAAATGTGAAATAGTTTGGAGCCAGCCTTTGAAATCGTCTCGTTCCATCAACTCAGACAGGACCGCTGGATCAATCGGGCTGCGGTACCAGGAAATCTTGGCTTCTGACTCAAAATGAATATTCATTGCTATCCGCCTAAGTCGATTAAGGAAACGGTCTTATTGCAATTAATATTGATACATCGAACCACAAATGCCAATATCTGCGACCTCAAAACTATTGCCATTAGAAAAGGCTCAGGTCTTACGGATGAAAAAACTTATCATTTTGTTCCTAGTAACTTTTGGACTGTGTCAATCAATCGCGGCATCAGAGAAGGATTGCAGCAAAATCCAAAATGCGGACAAAAGACTCGCCTGCTTCGACGAACAATTCGACAAAAAATCTTCAACCAAGTTAGCTGAAAAAAGTTCAGATGAACACTCTGCTTCGACCGTCGATAAACGACGTCAAAGTCCGGGTAATCAACGGAAGAGTCTTTTCGATTGGGAAGGCGCCGAACCCTTTATCGGTACCATTAAGAAAATCCGTATCCGTGAAAAACAACGCATGGTATTTCTCTTAGAAAATGATCAAATTTGGATACAAACCGAGCCCAGACCGCAGCCTTTTCGGGAAGGCGAACAGGTCTCCATCAAAACCGGATTGATGGGTGGATTCAACATGCGATCACAATCTGGCGCCTTTTCTCGAGTGAGGCGAATACAATAAAACGGATCAGGCTCTAGCTAAATTTGAGCTACAATAATTACTAATGAATAATTCAGCACTGGATCGCATGAAAACCATGTAACTATATAGTTTACAGCAGTTATTTGTTTGAACTTCCAGCCAAGCAATCGCATTTCACTTAAAGCAAATTCATAACATTTTCTTATTGCAAGACCCCATTAATTATGTACTCTTGGCATAAGGATATTACTTTTCGGGATAGTCCGAGCAGTAATAGTCGAAAGGTGGGCAGAGTCTATCTCCGCCTACTTCGGGGAATTCAACGCTCGCGTTGATTTATGAAGAAACCGTTCGAAGAATCTTGGGGGATTCACGGCACAAGTGCTAGTAAAGAGATCACAAGGAACCGGTGTTCTATTGCTCTTTGATCGATCCCGCATCGATGATTCGAACACATGATTTACTTCAAATGGAGAGACACTTTTGAAAAAGTTAATTTCGATCTCAATCGGAAGCATTTTGGTATTTTTTGGTACTAACTTTGCTTTCGCTGATGATGCGGAAGAGACAATCGAGGAGATCGTAGTTACAGGCTCCTACCTGAAACGAACTGCCCAAGATTCGCCTTCACCATTATCAGTCATCACGTCAGCCGACATCGAAGATCTCGGTGCAGCTGATATTTCTGAAATTGTTCAACAAATGCCTTGGCAGTCAGGAAGCCAATCTAGGGCGTCGACCTTCCAGGGTGAAGGCGCTGATGGCCGTACGTCCATCAACCTTAGAAACCTGGGCCATGGAGCGACGTTACCCTTGGTCAATGGCAAACGTCAGGTAGCCTCATGGTACAACCCAAGAGGAAACGCATCCGTAAACGTTAACGGACTGATCCCTAATATCGCGCTGGAGCGCATTGAAATCGTTAAAGACGGCGCGTCTGCGCTATACGGTTCTGATGCAATCGCTGGCGTCGTGAACTTCATCACCAAGAAAGACTTCGAGGGAATGGATTTTAACTACCAATTCACCACAGATGATGAAACCGGCCAAGGTGATACCGGATTATTCGATGTAATGTGGGGTGTACAGGGCGACCGCGGCGGCATCGTGCTTTCTGCGTCTGTCATGAACCGCGACGAGATCAACGTCGACGATCGATATGAGCGATTCGGAGGATCCACGGTTTCCAGTACCGGTCAACCCGGAAGAATCCAGCCGGTCTCCGGCCAACAGTATATCTGGGCAGATCATGGATTGAATCCCGGTGAAGAAGCACCAGGATTTCCTAGGAACGCGCAGGGAACCTCTTATGGACAGGCAGACGTCGACTGCGAAAACTCTGCGGCCCTAGAGCGCGGCGGCCCGCTAGGAACCGTTTACGGCGATTTGATCTGTGCTTATGACTTTGGTTCGTTCTTTGCGTTGCAATCCGAAGAGTCACTTCGTAAATTCCACGTGGCCGGTCACTACGACATCACCGACAACCTGGAAACCTATTTCGAGTTCGCGGCGAACGATTCGGAGTTTGACCGAAAAAACTCTCTGAACCCTAACGCACTTAACCTCACGATCTCCCCGACTCATCCTGGAAACATTGAGGATGCCTATCGTCGTGGAATCGTGCCGATCAGCGTGGTTAACCGGACTCGTCTGGTGGGCGGTACCAGGAACACTTCTAAAGAACTAAGACCTCTTGACACGTTCACTGATTTGAACCGTTCAGATCAACGCATGGTCATAGGCGGTGTCTTAGACGTAGATTGGGGTGATAGAGACTGGACAATCGATCTGTCTTACACAGCCACAGAGCATGATGCGGCCAACTCACAGGTACAGGATACGCTGTCCACCGAGATGATGCTTGCCATCAACGGACTGGGCGGACCAAACTGTGATCACGTCAACGGTACGCCGGGCGAAGGAAACTTAGCTTATGCGGCGGCTGGTGGCGATTTTGGTGCGGGAAGCTGTTACTACTTCAACCCTTTCGGTAACTCGATGTTCAACCGAGAAGGCGGCATGCAGGATGATCTAACGCTTAAGAACCCTGCCGGCCTATACCAGTGGTTAGCCGGTCGTATCACCAGCGACACGCAGTATCGCGAGCGGGTTTTGGATATCGTCGCTTCTGGCGATTTATTCGACACAAGGTCGGGCCCGATTGGAGTGGCTGTAGGCGTACAGAGACGCCGGGATAACGGAGACGTGGTTCTCGATGCGGCTGCCAACACAGGTAACCTTGATTTCGCATTCGGTGCATCTGACTGGAGAGCCGAGCTCACCACCACAGCATTTTTTATCGAAGCAGGGATACCTCTCGGCGACATGTTCGAGATCAATATCGCAGGACGGTATGAAGACTTCGATGAGATGGGTGAAAGCTCGACCGACCCGAAAATCACAGTCTTGTTCAGACCGTTAGATTCACTTTCCTTTCGCTTATCTGCGGGTAGCTCGTTCAGAGTACCGTCGCTTCAGCAATCTTTTGGAGCGCTAACGACCGTACACAATATGACGGACTATGGCGGTGACTCTGCTTATCGGCCTTCGATCTCACAGGGTAATCCTAACTTGAAGCCTGAGTCAGCGGATAACTTCAATTTTGGTCTGTCTTGGGTTCCAACCGATGGACCGATGGAAGGGATAACTCTGGACGTCGATTTCTACGATTACGAGTATGAGGACATCATCACTCGAGAGTCATTTGCGACAATTCTTGCAGGCGATAACGCTGCTTTGAGAGAGGCTATCACCGCTGCAGGTGGTGACGTCGACAGCCAGGCTGATCTAATCGCCGCGGTAAATCGAGGCGACGGAAACCGACGCCAGGTGGTTCGAAACGGTCAGGGCTTGATGATTCGTATCCTGCCTGACTTCATCAACGCAAACTCTGCGGAGATTAGCGGGGTTGATGTGAACGCAGCTTATCGTTTTGACACAAACTGGGGTAACTGGAGACTAGGCGTTCAAGCTGCCTTCCTAAACACCTATGAAGTTAACGTTGGCGGAACGATTCTTGATGCGGTAGGTCAATACAACAACCTCAACCCGGTTGCCAGACCTCTTCCCGAGATGAAGATCAACGGAACAATCAACTGGAGCAAAGGCAATCACAGGGCCTTCATGATTGTTAAGCACGTTGACGAGGTAGACTTCGGTGATCCTAATGCCAATGGCGGTGCCAGATTCTGGAACCAGACCATTCAATTGGCGCAGGAAGTTGAAGGTAAGGCGGACTTCTTTACCCGTTGGATTGACGCGGTAACGACAATCGACGTCCAGTACACCTACAACCTGGGTGAGCTGAGCTTCTTTTCCGATGCAGAAGTTACCTTGGGTATCCAGAACCTGACCAATGAAACACCTCCTTGGATTCCTGTTATCACAGGCTACGATGGCACCTTGCACGATCCACGCGGTCGTATCTGGTCTCTTCGAGTCGGTGCTAGCCTATAAATCCAAAAGGTTATTTTGACCGATTTAAGCCCCTCCACTGTGAGGGGCTTTTTATTTGAGGAGTCTGTTTAGGTTGACGTGGTTACGCGGATTTAGATTCTTATTCTTCAACCCCGGATAGTCGACCCCATAACGGTGCGCTCTGAAGGTTGCATTCATTCTTCCACCCAATCTCGGGTTCCCATAAAAAAATGGGCTAATGTACTCCCAGACCACTTTTTTATCTCTGGTTACCTCGAACAGTTGACCCTTGGCGGTCTCGCAAATTAGGTAGTTTCCATTTGGCAGGTAATCTACACCGCCACCAAAATAGCTGTAGAAAGAAAACACCGGATTATCTGAATATTCCCATAATATTTTTTTCGATCTCGCGTCAATTTCAATCGCTCTCGAGTAGTCGATGTTGTACTTACGATGAACGCCGTTATCGAACATCGTGATGGTCTTACCGCTCGAATATTTGGCATCATGCTGATGAGAGGTCGTTCCATCTCCCCACTTCCATATAATTTTCCCGGTCTTCGGATTTACCTCACAAAGCAAGCTGATTCGACGAAAGCTCAAGAGCCAGTTGCCCTTTGGCGTCCTGGAAATAGAATTACAGTGGGACCACTCCATCCGGTGGTCCAGGGGGCAGATAATCTCAGTAGCCGGATCGAGATGCTCCCAGGATTTCCACGTTCGGACCGTTTTTCCTTCTCGCGTTACCTCCAACACAACGTCACCGAGCATCTGGTTTGGGTCATCTTTTTCGTTCCGGTAGCCACCCTTCACTTTACGGACTATACCTTTAGGCAGGGGCTCCCACTTTACAATAAGGGTATTGCCATCCGGTAAACGTTCATAATCATGGTGCATCCACGGGTCTTCGTAGCTCCATATCGCGTTGCCTTCCCAATCTAACTCATAACACCTCGAAGCCTGGCCATTCAAACCACGCTGTCCCGCATTGATCGGATCAGGCTTTCCCAGACAGATCAAATGCCCATCAGGTAACAACTCCGGATTAGATATCCCGTGTTCTGAAATCCATTGGTGAACGACCCTCCCCTTCATGTCGATCAAGAAGGCCTTGTCCTCATCCCCAGAAAATAGCGTATACCCACGATAGCTGAGTTGTGGGTTGTGGTGAATTAGTCCATCGGGATGGTGCTCTGAGCGCGCGATAGGGCGACCTCCTCGACTTCTTTGATGAACACGCCGTGTTCACAGGCTTCCGAGTGTTGCGGGCAATCAGAAGAAGTTAACAGTTCCTTAATCTCAAATAGTGCAGGCTCGACCCAGCTGTCATCACCCTCATACTCAAGCAAACTTGTATTGAACAACATCCATGCTTCACCGGGCTCGACCTTATCGATCATCCCGTTAATCCCCACATGCTGTCCGTCAACATAAACGAAATACCCGGTATTACTGACCTTGTACCCTTTTCCTCGCATAATGAATTGGTACATATCCATTTGGCGCTTGTAAGCGCCCTTCCATTGACCCTCTAAAGACACGGGTTTTGGGTCCGCCGACAGATTGGCTGTACTTTTATAGTCAACGATATAGAGCAATCCATCGCCGGGATTTACCCAGACATCGTCAAGGCCACCACCAAAACAAAGATTGGTTTCCTCATGAAGTATATTGAAGTGATTGGGCGAGCTTCCAAAATGAAGCGCGGACTCCCACTTCTTTAGGTCATCATGAGCAAAGGGCCGCAGATGGTCTAACCCATTAGCGATCATAAACGGATGCGCCGACTTTCCCCGGTATTGGTCAAAGTCTCTTTTGAGCAATGTATCGGTATTGGAATTGAGGTTGAATCCTGGGATCGAAGGAAAGTGGACTCCACCTACCCGATCTAACCAAAAACAAGCTCGGCACTTAATGAAATTCTCAACTTTTCCACGCGAGATTTCGTAGGGTTCGTTTCTATCTGGCTTATATTGGCCTCGATGTCTGGGCATTGGTGACTCGACTACTTGGGAAAGGGTTTGAGTTTATTTAGCACTCTGTCGGGGTCAGCTGATCGGGTATTAGCAATCGCCTGATTCACGCGTTTATCGTACTTTCGGTCGAGCTTAGCCGTCTTGGTCGTTTCGGACTGGTGGTAGCTGGCCCCTGACATGATTTTGTAACTCTTAGAAGAACCACATTCCTGACAATCAACTCTTTTTGGTGCTTTCAAAGAAGAGAAATATTGCTCTGTTCGGTTTTGGCAATCCTTGCATCTGTACTCGTAGATTGGCACGTTAAGCGGCTTGCTCCCCTTGATCATAGGCTCTCAGAAAAGCTTCCACTGAAGTCAGATAACGATATAAGTCCATTTTCTTGCGAGGGTTAACACTGCTAATTATCTTTTCCCGAGTATCCAGTCCAATCAGGCCAACCCCATCGGGTGAATTCAAATCCGTCATCAACTCATTCCATTGGGTAGGGGTCAATCCGATCAAACAGTCAGCATCACGATAACGGCTCTCATTAATTTTTTCGACGTGATGACAAGTAAACCCTTCAAAGGTCAGCAAAAAAGCCGGCTTACCAACCTTTATCGCTAGTTTGATATCGACGTTTCCATGAGCCCTAAATTCAGGATCAGCATTAACAGCCTGTTGAGCCTGGCGCAATTTTTTCAGATTTAGTTCACTCATAAATAATCTTTACTCAAAGCTTGTTTCGACACGGGCTGACGCGTCCATTAAGTCCTGGAAATTCTGGTTGTAACGATAAAACAGGTCTTGTCGATATTGATCATCGATAGGAGAGTACGCAATACTCTCCTCTGAGCTCAAATCAATACTATTTAACGTGAGCTGCGCGCTCGCCTTGCCATTTTTTTGAATGTCTTTCACCATCTCTCGCCAGGTTTCCACTGGCATCGAGATCACAAAATCCAAATCCTCAATATCGGTTTTACTCGACTCATGAATATCCACACACTGGTGCCCTTCGAACTGAATTCGATAAAAACGATCCGCAATCTCCAAACCGGAAACGGTATCGCAGGCCCCACCACCTCCACTGTGTAAACTAGGGTCCTTGTTATATTCCTCTCGAACCGCAACAAACCATTCTTCAGACGGAAATACAGGCACGGCTTACAAATCCAGATATTGCTGGAGCGCCGGGTTTAGCCTGCCCGTTTTTTCGATGCCAAGCCAACCGCAAATCTCGACATAGTCAGCGACAAAATCCTTTACCAGCCCCAGATAGCTCTCCATGCCTTTGGTTTTCGCTCCTTCAACACCTTCGCCAAAGATAATCGCCATGGCCGGCCGGATTAAGCTTGTGTCTAGCTCACGAGCCATGATTCCTTCGCCTACAGCCAACAGCGTCGCCATAATTTGTGTCTGTCCATCCTTATGGGTAACCGCATATTTTAGGTGGTCATAGCCATAGGTTAAATGTCGAGCATGATCCTGGAGCATTTGCTTGTATATAAAGCGCTCAGCCTCGCTGTGGGCACTGTTATGCAGGCCTTTGATCAGGTGAAACACGTAGGTGCCACGCACCAGATAAAGATAGGCGACTGACTCAGTCCAGCCCCCGCTGCTCTGTAAAATCATTCGGTTTGCAACGCCTTTGCTTTCGATCCCCAATCCTCCGCCATTGGACAACGCGCGCTTGCGCAAAGCTTCGACATGACGAGCACAATCAAAGGACACTGTCGCTAAATATTGTTTGACCTCATGAAACCCATACGACATCTCATCCTGCCAATGAGAAATGATTTCGATTTCTGAATTAGCATACTGGGATAATTCCGTGCACACCTGGCAGACCGCCTTTTCGATTTCTTCTGGAAGTGTTTCAAGTGTATTCCAGGGAACGTCTGTAGCTGGTATCCACTGCCTCTGAATCGCTTCTTCATAAAGATCCGCGGCACAATCCGCCCACACATCATGCTTGTAACGAAGAGAATAAGAGAGCGGCGGAATACCAGGCCTTCCGACTGACCCTCTGGGACGTCTGGTTTGATCTTCCCAGTATTCGGGAACCTCACCATAAATACCAACATTCAGGTCGCCAAGCCTCAAACCATGCTCATTCGGTTCAACCCTGACATCCCATTGGTTCGTCAAGCCCATCCACTTAAACGTGGGCTTAGCGATGGGTTCAGGTGTAACCTTTTCTTCTTCAGACATCGTCGATCAAAAGAGCGTTGTTAGGCTACAGATGCATACTGCTTAGGTAACGGCGAACGTCCATTAGTAAAGCGCTCACCAAAACCGGCGCTTTCAACGCGTTTCATATATTCCTTCAACTGTCGTTTACGGATAGCAAGCAACTGCTTATAGCCTTCATCATAGTGTTGCTTGCCTCCTCCAAGAAGCACAGCCAGCGCCTCGCTGGTCTCACTTGCCTGACTCGCCGGGTTTTGCTGTCCGGCCAAAATCTGACCTTCAGCTTCATCGAGATAAACCTCAATTTCTTCGCGGCGCTCAGGCGCGGTAGCGCCTAAATAACGCAAGTGCATCACACCAAAAGCCACGTGCCTCGCCTCATCCTGGGCACACAAACGGTACATTGTCTTTTCAGCTTCATTTTGTCCAAACAGTTCGCCCATACGAAACATTGTCAGAACTGCACCCTCTCCAGAAATGTGTAGCCTTGTAGACATTTCCGTGAAGTCACGAGATAAATCGATGCTACCCACAAACCCTGACGTAGAGCCGGACATCCTCATCAACCCACCGCCATTAGCCAGGGCCCGTTTACGAAAGACGTCCATGTGGCGAGCCTCATCCATCACCTGAGCAATCAGCACATTACGCGGCTCTAAAAAATCGGCTGAAGTCTTTCCTATCCATCGCGCGGGAACATCTCCGGCGACAAACTCAACTTCGGTAAAGAACGTGCAAAGCAAACACTCTGCTTCTTCAACATCATCAGGTAAGGGTTCAATTGTTTCCCATGGCACATCAGTGGCCGAGCTCCATTGTCGTTGCAAAGCCTCTTCGTACAAAAATTCAGCATTATCTAACCAGATCTCCGAGACTTTGTTGACTCCGTAGTCACCTACACGGTATGCCTCGGGCCTCGCGGTTGCGCCTCTAGGGCGTCCTGTTTGATTCTCGCTAACTTCAGGTAATTCCCCATAACTGGACAGCTGAATATCCGCAAGCGTCATTCCTCGATTACTTGGCTCGGCCTTGATGCCCCACTCGCCCATGTTATCGAGCCAGCTGACGTCTAGTTCATGTTCTTTGGGTAGCTCTGCCGCTTCGCTCATAGTCTCACCTAAAACTAGTTACTCCTTAGAGAATACAGCATCTGAATAATAAGACAAATGCACGGCGCACCAGTGCTGAAGCGTATCTTCGTTAACTTGACTCTTATCAAATAAAACTCAAACCTTTACCCATAAAGGATCAATATATTTTATATATCAACAACTTAAGACAACGAATGCGCGAACCCCACTAGATCTCTAAGCGTCGATTCGAACACCTCCGGAACCTGTTCGGGGAACGCCATGTCCGATGCGTGAGGCGTGCCATGAATGGTTCTGCCTACCGCCGAAACCCCTGCTTTGACCAGTTTTCGGTAGTACGCTAGCCCTTCATCTCTCAGCGGATCCAGTTCATTTACCGAGATGATATGGGGCGGCAGGCCCTCCAAATCACTGTTCTTGGCCGTCAACGGCCAGGCAAGAGGGTTAGATGAATGTTCGCCTTTCGGATCATACACCTTGGCAAGCGCTCCCATCATAGAAACATCGAGCATATACTGATCGTTTTCTCTCAACGACAGTAGCTCGTCAGGCGGATTGGCATACGCACCAGAGACATACGGACACATCGCATAGACTCCGGAAATTTCTTCTAGCCAGCCCTCTTGTTTGGCTTTGAGTGCCGTCGCTGCACACAGGTTTCCACCACCAGATTCTCCTGAAACCACGATGCTTGAAATTCCAAATTCCGCTCTACGCTCGGCAGTCCACCTGATTGCGCTACAACAATCATTCAGGCCAGCAGGGTAAGGATGATTGCCGAGCTCTCCGCCTCCATTACGAAACTCAACCCCGACCACCATCACGCCTTTCGAAGCAATGCTATTCCGCCAAATCTGAAAATTAGGATCGGAGGCCTTAAGTATGACCATCCCTCCTCCATGAGTATGAACAACGCAAGGTATATCACCCGTCACATTTTTAGGTCGATGTATGTAAAGAAGGATGTCATTGCCATCCACCCCTTTAATGGTTTCCGTTGTGGATTCGACTGCAGGGAACTCCGGCATATTCTGTGACATCAGCATGTTAATCATTGTCGAATTACTCTCCATATCCAGGCAATGAGCCTAACACTCC
>CAZYHH010000056.1:7246-13136 GCA_964647295.1 uncultured Pseudomonadales bacterium | reverse complement strand
CAGGTAGAGCTGCGAGAGGTCCAGCTTAAAATTAAACCGCTAGAGATGTTGGAAGTTTCTCCCAAGGGCACGGTCCCAGTGTTGATCGACTCGTCAGGGAGTGGTGTGGTTCTTCAAGAGAGTCTCGATATTATGGTCTGGGCGCTTAATGAGGGGGAGACAGATTGGTTGAATCACCCTATTGGACTAAAAGGCCAGTTGGAGAGGGTTAGAGATTTCGAGAATCGCTTCAAACCTTTACTCGATAATTATAAGTATCATGATGCTTATAAAGAATTTGCGATGGAATACTATCGCGACAAAGGGCTGGTAATGATTAAACAGCTAGATAAAGTTCTTTCTAATTCGGCTTATCTATTAGGTGATCGGCCTGGATTATTCGATGTTGCGATCATGCCCTTTATTAGGCAGTTTGCGCATGTAGAATTGGACTGGTTTAACGAGCAGAGCGTAGCGGCGCTGCATAGGTGGCTGCATAGCTGGTTGCAAAGCGACCAGTTTACTTTAGTGATGAAAAAATATGAGGTTTGGGAACCGGATCAGCGATTCACGGTTTTCGATGTAAGAGAAAATAAAGTAAGAGGGAATAAAAATTGAACCGATGGGTAATAGGCTTAGGTGCGACTTTGGTCCTGGTTGGCTTTGCTGGACTGATTTCATGGGCGGGTAGCGACGGCGGAGTACAATTAAATGGCGTTGCCCTTTTTGTCTGGTGTGCGGTAGGCATTTATGGGTTTCAGTGGCTGATTTTTGTCCATGCTTGGTTTAGTCAGACGGAATTATTTTTTGATTTAATTGGCGGTATTACTTTTATCGGTCTCATGTTAGTCGCCCTTTGGTTTTCTGGAACTCAGGATGTTAGATCGCTCGTGATCGCGGGAGCGATAATCGCGTGGGCACTGCGATTGGCCCCTTTCCTTTTTTTTCGAACGAGAAATGCGGGTGAAGATAAGCGATTTCGTCAGATTAAAACATCTTTTCCGACGTGGTTGATGGTGTGGACCATTCAGGGAAGCTGGGTCTTTGTCACGGCGAGCTGTGCGCTGGCAGCGGTTACCTCTTCAATTCATAAACCCCTAGGCGTCTTTTTCTATTTAGGCTTATCGATGTGGTTGGTAGGTTTTGCATTAGAAGTTATCGCGGATCGTCAAAAGTCACTCTTTCGATCACAGCCGGGCAACGAAGACCGGTTCATCAATATAGGACTATGGGCCTGGTCCAGGCATCCCAACTATTTTGGTGAGATAGTACTTTGGATGGGCGTTGCCTTGATGTCTTTCCCGGTACTGCAGGGTTGGCAAGTGATCACGCTCATATCGCCGGTCTATGTGATCGTCCTGTTGACCTGGATTAGTGGCGCTAGGATCTTGGAGGCGCGGGCAGATAAGAAGTGGGGGCAAGATCCGGGGTACCAACGATATAAGGTTGACACCCCTTTGATGATTTTGTGGCCGCCTAAAAGTTCTTGAAAATGGGAGTTGGGATTGTATAACGGGGCGACCCCAAAGGCTTATGTTTAGAGTAGTTGGAGCAAGTCAGGTGAAAAGCCGAGTAGTGAAGGTGGGGTAATGGAAAAGCGGTTCGGTCCTAAAGATTTTTTCTTATTTGCGGGTCTCTTGCTGGTCCTGCTGAGCGTCTGGCTTTTGATGTTCCAGGTGGACCGCCAGTGGGAGTTTATTGCAAAGGTCGAAAAACAAATCGAAGAGCAGAGTAAGGATTTATCAGAGCTACGTCGTCAAATCCGCAGTGGCCGTCCGTTAAATGGGTTAAATGAAAATCGGGGCCAGGAAGCGAATGGCGCTTGGCAGGGGTTCTCTCGTTTGGCTGAAATTATGGATCAGAATAATTATGCTCAGGGCGATTGGATCGTCGATGCGTTTAGCGTCTCGTCACCGACGATGACTCCCTTTGTTGCAGGAGATGCGTACGCGGCAATTATCCACCAATTGGTACTGGACACCTTGGCGACCAGAGATCCAGAGACCTTAGAGTGGCTTCCGCTTATAGCAACCCAATGGTCTAGCTCTACGGATGGGCTTTCTTTCACTTTTACGATAAGAGACGGAGTTCGATTTGCTGATGGGGAGGATTTAACAGCTGCCGACGTCGAGTTCACCTATCGATTTCTCATGGACAGTAAAATTGCAGCTCCCAGAGTTCGGGCGTACTTTAATCGGATTGAATCGGTGCGGGCTTCAGGCAATAAGGTTACTTTCCAGATGAACGAGCCTTATTTTGAGTCTTTTGAAATCATTGCCCAGATGCCGATACTCGCCGAGCATGTGTACAGCCAATACTTAGAGAGCGTAACTAAAGCTGAAGTGTTCAATAGCTCAACAAACTTGCTGTTTGGGTCTGGTCCCTATCGGATGGCAAATGCTAATGACTGGCTGCCTGGTCAGATGATAGAGCTCGTGCCGAATGAACGTTATTGGGGTTTACTCCCAGGCACCTTTTCTAAACTGATTTTTAAGACCATCACGACGGATACGGCGCGGTTGACTGAGTTCAAAAATGGCGATCTCGATGTGTATGGGGCCCGACCACTGGAGTATCGCGATTTAATGGGTGACCAGGCGATCGTTGAGCGTACGAAGAACTTTGAATACTTCAACCCAAGAGGTGGATACTCTTACATCGCTTGGAACCAGCTCAAATCAGGCAAGTCTACCGTCTTTGCCGATCGAAAGGTCAGGCAGGCGATGACGTATTTGACGGACCGTCAGCGGATTGTCGATGAGGTGTTCCTGGGTTATGCGGTTGCCGCCAATGGCCCCTTTAACCCCCTGGGTAAGCAAAATAATAAGTCTCTCCCGACACGTGAGTACGATATTGAAAAGGCAAAACGACTGCTGGCGGAGGCCGGCTTTTTAGATCGGGATGGGGATGGGGTAATAGAATCGAAAACCGGCGAACCTTTCACCTTTGAGTTAATTTATCCCTCGGGTAGTGATGACTATAAGCGGATGATGCTCTTGCTCAAAGATTCTTATGTCCGTGCTGGAATCCTCATGGAGCCAGTACCCACCCAATGGCCTATGGTGATCGATGCATTGGATAAGAAAAATTTTGATGCGATTAGCTTGGCGTGGACGGCCGGCTTCGAAGTGGATATTTATCAGATGCTGCACTCTTCGCAGACCGAGCCGGGCGGCGATAACTTTATGAACTATAAAAATGCCAATTTTGATCGGTTAATTGAACAGGCGAGGGGTGAAATGGACGAGGCAATCCGGATGGATCATTGGCATAGAGTTCACGAGATCATTTGGGAAGACCAGCCCTACACCTACCTGATGTGGCGGAAGTCGCTGGTTTTTATCGATGGACGTTTCGAGAACGTGAAGAACGTACGTTCTGGCATAAATCGGGGCGGCCTTTGGAGGATGCCGCTCGAATGGTATGTATCGGCAGAGCAACAAAAATATAACAATTAAGCACAGATGATTAATTATATCGTTCGTCGATTGGTGCTGATGTTTCCGACACTGATTGGCATCACTTTGATGGTGTTTTCGATCATGGCCTTGGCGCCGGGTGGTGTTGGGGCGAGTTTGCTGACCCGGGGCGGCGACTTGAGACCCGAAGAACGTGCGGCGATGGAAGCATACATTAACGAACGATATGGACTCGACAAACCGCTCCCTCAGCAGTATTTACGTTGGCTGAATAACGTCTCGCCCCTTGGTTTTGAGAAGGTTGAGGAGGGCGAAGAGCGTTTTGGGTTTAAGGTGCCTGACCTAGGCATGAGCTTTGCCAAGAACCGATCCGTCACCGAGTTGATTTCAGAAGCCTTGCCCATAACGCTGTTGTTGAATTTGTTAAGTGTTCCTTTCATATACACATTTTCAATTATCATGGGCGTCTACAGCGCGCGTTACCGGGGAAGCCTTCTTGATGTGGGGCTGGGCACGACCAACCTGGCGTTGTATTCCCTGCCGGTAATTTGGGTTGGCACGTTGTTTATCGTGTTTTTCTCTAGTGAAGAATATCTGAACTGGTTTCCAACGTCTGGGCTGCACAGCCTCGGGTCTAATACCTGGACTTTTTTGCCAACTTCGAGCGAGACTGGCTTTCAGCGAGGATATTTGCTCGATACATTTTGGCACCTAATTCTGCCGTTGATTTGTTTGAGCTACTCCAGTTTTGCGTTTCTTTCTAAACTCGCTCGAACCTCTGTTTTGGAAAACCTGCAGTCAGATTACGCGCGTACAGCAAGAGCTAAAGGAGCTTCAGAAGCGAGCGTCTTGTGGAATCATGTGTTTAGGAATAGCTTGTTGCCGTTAATCACCATCACAGCCGGCATTATTCCGGGCTTGTTGGTGGGATCTGTCGTGGTCGAATCGATTTTTTCGATAGATGGAATGGGCCGGCTTGTGGTGGATTCGGTCATGGTCCGCGACCGGGAAGTGGTCTTGTCGATCACCCTGATTATTTCCATCTTGACCTTGATTTCTTATTTGATCGTAGACATTTGTTATGCGATAGCAGACCCAAGGGTGAGCTATGAGTGAGTCCTCCGTCGACACCATCCATAAAGAGCAAGCTTATAGTGCCAGAGTCGTCCGCGAGGTGCTTTCTAGCCTCGGCGCGAGGCTCGGGCTGGTGTGGATTGTTTTGATGATCATTTGTGCCGTCTTTGCGCCCTTGATCTCCAATACCCACCCGTACCTTATGATAGTCGCAGGAGAATTTTCCAGTCCGTTTCTCAAGTACCTAACATGGATTGACGTCGCCCTTCTGTGTTCCTTTTTGGGTGCGATTATTATTTGGTTTGGTTTAAAGTCGATCGAAGGCTGGAAACGGCTTTTGCTAATGGTCCTGGTCAGTTTATTGATGAGTATCCTGAGCGCGTGGTCGGTCTCGAGCCCCAGGGCAGTAATCTACGATCAGTATAGAATGGGCCTGGAGTCCGGGAAAATTCAATCGGCCTACTTTGCACCGATCCCCTACTCGCCTACAGATCGCTCTAGAGACAATCCGGTTCCTTTGCAACCGCCAGGTGCGAAACATCTGCTGGGAACTGATGAGGACGGGGCTGATGTGCTGAGTCGCATGATCCACGGAAGCCGAATCGCATTAGGTATCGGTTTGGTCGCGACATTCACCTCGCTGTTTTTAGGGATCCTGTACGGTGGTGTTATGGGCTTTTATTCGGGTTGGATCGATATACTGATGATGAGATTTCTTGAGATATTCGAGTCAATCCCTTCCTTGTTTTTAATTCTGACTGTCGTGGCTTTTTTTGGTCGGAATATCTATCTGATCATGCTGATCATTGGCCTGACCGGTTGGCCCGGATACGCTAGATTTTTGAGGGCTGAATTTTTGAAGCTTCGACAGCAGGACTTTGTACAAGCCGCGGAAGCAAGCGGACTGCCGTTGAGTTCAATTTTATTTCGACATATGTTGCCTAATGGGATCGCGCCGTTATTGGTGTTGAGCAGTTTTGGTAAGGCCTCAGCAATTTTAGTTGAGGCGACCCTGAGTTTTCTAGGATTAGGCGCAATTGATCAGCCGAGCTGGGCCGCGATGTTAAACCAGGCCGTTGGCCCAGGAGGATCCATTGCCATATGGATGGCAACCTTTCCTGGCATAGCCATTTTTTTCACCCTCTTTGCTTACACCCTCATCGGGGAAGCTCTGCGCGATGCAATCGACCCGCGTTTGCAACAACAACCAATTTAGAGATTCACTGTGAAACCGTTGATAGCTATCGAAAAATTAGAAACCCGATTTGGTGATGGAGACCGAGCGACCCAAGCCGTGCGAGGGATTTCCTTTGAATTATTCCCTGGAGAGACTTACTGCCTGGTCGGAGAGTCAGGTTCTGGTAAAAGCGTCACAGGATTGTCGATGGTTGGATTATTACCAGACTTGGCGAATCACC
>CAZYHH010000056.1:0-7236 GCA_964647295.1 uncultured Pseudomonadales bacterium | reverse complement strand
GCTGTTCTTGAAAAAATCCGTGGTTCTAGGATATCGATGATTTTCCAGGAACCCATGACAGCGTTAAACCCTGTCCAAACCATCGGCGAACAGTTGACCGAAACGATGTCCTTGCACTTGGGATTAGAAGGCGAAGCTGCGAGACAAAAGGCGCTAGAATTGTTAGGCCAGGTTGAACTGCCGGACCCGGAAACGCGTATTTTGGATTATCCGCATCGGCTATCGGGTGGCCAAAGACAGCGAGTCATGATTGCGATGGCGCTTGCTTGTGAACCCGACCTGTTGATCGCTGACGAGCCGACCACCGCCTTGGATGTCACGATACAAGCTCAAATTCTCAAGTTGCTCAAAAAATTACAGAGGGATCGAAACACGACATTATTATTCATTACGCATGACCTGAGCGTCGTGGCCCAAATAGCCGACCGAGTAGGCGTGATGCAAAACGGACAGCTTGTTGAGCAAGGCACGAAATCCAAAGTGCTCTATGATCCACAACATGCCTACACCAAGGAGCTAATTGACTCGCTACCGCAGAAGCTAGAAAGGTTGAGCTCGCTTGCAATGACTGAAGCTGAGCCCTTACTCAATGTGGAGCACCTGAAAGTCTATTTCCCTATCAGGAAAGGACTTCTCCAACGGCATTTGGATGATGTCAAAGCAGTAGACGATGTGAGTTTAAAGATATACCCAGGGCGAGCCATGGCTGTCGTCGGCGAGTCTGGCTCTGGTAAAACCACACTAGGACGAGCGATCCTCGCACTGGTTAAAACAACGCAAGGTTCGGTAGAGTATCAAGGCCACGATTTGACTAAAATGACTCGTGAAGAGATTAAGCCCTTTCGCAGGGATTTGCAGATTGTGTTTCAGGACCCGCAGTCATCGCTTAACCCGCGTTTGACTATTTTGACCATATTAACGGAGCCTATGAAAGCTCACTCTATCGGATCGAATAGCGACGAGCGGATAGAGCTCGCCAGGGAGGCGCTCAAAGAGGTTGGATTAGAACCGTCGATGTTAAGTCGATTTCCACATGAGTTTTCGGGAGGCCAAAGGCAGCGAATTGGTATTGCCAGAGCGATAGTTCTGAATCCTAAATTTATTGTCTGTGACGAAGTAACTAGCGCGTTAGACGTGCGAGTGCAGGCGCAGGTTCTTAGACTCCTGGATGAGCTTAGGAATCGATTGGACCTCACGTATCTCTTTATCAGTCACAACATCGAGGTGGTGAGGTATTTTTGCGATGATATATCGGTGATGCACCAAGGCAAGATCGTCGAGTCGGGTAGAGCTGGTGAGGTGTGTGATAATCCTGGTCATGCTTATACCCGTCGACTCCTTGAAGCAGTACCAAAATTCGATTAGATCAGACAGATTCAGCTAGGAGCCACAAATGAAGGATCGATTGATGGATAGGGATTGGGGTTTGCCCACGAGGTATCCCGATCCTGCTATAGAAATACTAGATCGCCGTTTCTCGAAGTATGTGATTGGTAGTAGCGCGTTAGAAAGAATATGGACAGGTGGTAGGTGGACTGAGGGCCCGGTTTGGTTTGGAGACTCGCAAAGTTTGATTTGGAGTGATATCCCTAATAATCGGATGATGCGCTGGTCAGAGGGAACCGGTGAAGTAAGTGTGTTTCGACAACCTAGCCATTTCTCAAATGGGAATACACGAGATCGCCAAGGGCGTTTGGTGACCTGCGAACACGACAGCAGGCGTGTGACTCGAACCGAGTATGACGGCACGGTCACGGTATTAATGGACAGTTTTGATAGTAAGCCCCTGAATGCGCCTAACGATGTAGTCGTTCATCCGGATGGCTCGATTTGGTTTACCGATCCGGGATATGGGATTCATGGGTACTACGAGGGTCACCTTGCTGAGCTTGAGCTTCCAACTCGAATCTACCGTTTGAATCCAGACACTCAGGAGAGAGTTGTTGTGGATGAAGAACTGGAAAAACCAAACGGATTAGCCTTTTCACCGGATTATTCGCTTTTTTATGTAGCAGACACCGGAGCTTCTCACGTAAGGGATTACCCACGTCAGATTTTTGTGTTTGATGTAGAGGGGGGGATGCTCTCGAACAAGCGAGTGTTTTGTGACATGGGCCAATCGATGTCCGATGGTTTTCGTGTCGATATGGATGGGAATTTATGGACTAGTAGTGGTTGGGGCGGTCCGGAGAATGATGGGGTCTTTGTATTTACGCCTGAAGGAGAAAAAATAGGGGTAATCCACTTGCCGGAAGTGGTGTCTAACCTGACCTTTGGTGGCATTAAGAGGAACCGCTTATTTATCACGGCGTCACGGTCAATTTACTCTCTTTACGTTGAGACTCAGGGAGTTCCGTACTATTGAGATTATAGTCTGTCTTAACGCATGGCTCCCGGAAGTCCACCGTCGATAACCATAGTCTGACCTGTCACGGAAGTTGAGGTTACGAAGGTTAGCACCTGCTCCGCGATATCGTCAGTTTGCCCTACTCTTCCTAGAATCGCCTGGCGTCGAGCCCCGTTTGAAACTGCCTCGGGAAGTCGATTGGCCATTCGTGTATTTTCGACCAAGCCGGGAGCAATGCAATTCACGGCAACTTCGGGCGACATGGCGACAGCGAGGCATCGGGTAAGGTGATTTAGACCTGCTTTACTTGACGAGTAAGCGATACTGCTCGACCCAGGTGATATGCCACCGGCAGAAGAAATGTTTACGATATGCCCTCCTCCATCTGCTTTTAACAAAGAGGCTGAAGCACGTGCCAACAGAAACGGCCCTCGTAGGTTGGTCTCAAGAACTCTGTCCCATATCTCAGCAGTCAGATCTTCCAGGTTTGGAAAAGGTATACCGATGTTCCACGCGGCATTGTTGACTAGGATATCCAGTCTTCCGAGGTCGTCCGCGATTTGATTAATCGTAGATTCAATGTCTTTTGGAACCCTCTGGTCGAGTTGGAGTGCAGATGCTTGACCGCCATCCTTCAGAATTTCTTCTACGGTTCTTTGGGCAGCTTCCTCGGCACCAACGAAGGTAATGACTACCTTTGAGCCAGACTGCCCGAGTCGTTTCGCAATTGCTCCTCCTATATCTCCGGAGCCTCCGGTGACTAAAGACACTTTACCGTTTAATTCGTCAGATATGCTCATAGCGTTAGGTCCTTGTTGATCTAAGCTATTTTAAAGATTTCATCGACCTATGTCTGGCGTTTACACCACCTTCGATGTTTTGTAGTGTTTGCCAGGATCATGGAGAAGCTAAGCTTCTTAGCTATTTTGCTTATCGTTGGAGAGCAGCGACTAATGGACACAATTCAGTCAAGACGTTTTCATCGGCAAGGCTATCTAAAGGTTCAACGAATTATTCCACTAGAGATGGTGGAGGCAGCAAGAAAGATTATTTTTTCTCGGATTGGCGTTTTGAGGACTTCAGCAGGCGCGTCGCTGAAATCTGGTAACGTCGAGGCCTTGGCAGAGCCATCTCGATTAATGGGTAGTGCCGGTGGTGAAGAGATTTTTCTCGATTTGTTGAATAAAACAGGCCTGAAAAAAGTCGTTGAAAGGGGTATTGGCCATAAAATTTTGCCACCACGCAGTGCTCAGCTAGCCACGTTATTTCCCGGTGTCCCCGATGGGGCGACCAATGAATACGGTTTTTTAGATTGGGAGACGCCTCATTATGGTTGGACCGGGCATCTGGATGGACTATGGAATGGTGGTACGCCGGTCCCTAAGGTGGGGAGTCGGTTACAAGGTGCGAAATTGAAGGCCTGGAATGCTAGTCCAAGCACGAATGGAGTGTTTAAAGAGAATCCAGCGTTCAACGCCAATATCATGAATTTTACCGCCTTAGTGGGTGTAGCTTTGTCCGATCAAAGTAGCCTTGGCTCTGGTAATCTTGGTGTATTGAGAGGCGGCCACCACCATATGGAGCGTTTTTTTCGTGACCAAATGACGAAGGGAGGTCCTCTGGGTCCAGATGGGCCCGGGTGGGAGCGGGAGAACCGAAAAGCGCCGAACCGGAGAGGGTTGATACATTATCCTAGAGCCGTTAGAGATAAGTATGCGAAAAATGCATTCCGCTCTAGTGATGGCGAAACATGGCCCGAACCAGATTTTATGCGATTGAAACCGGGAGACGCTGTTATTGTTCATTCTCTGACCCCTCACGGTGGGAGCCGAGTTGAAGGGTCCGAACCCAGATTAATGGTCTATTTTCGCTGCGTGTCGAGTAACCGTCCAGAAGCGAATCTGTCAGTTTACCCGCGAGCACTATGTGATAGTTTGTTGGAGTGGCAAGGCGTTAAACGCCAGCTTGCCAACTAAAGCATTCTTCTGGTTTGTTGGAGCGTGATCAGTTGAAAATATTTCAGTCAACGATTGCTACGCAACGGGTCCACCCGGCAGAAGCGTTTTTTATTTTTACCGGAAAACAGCAGATCAAAAACCCGTCGCTTGGCAGGGATTCCAGATTATGAAGCTTTTCCATTTGCCAATAAGGTATTTCTCTACCTGCTTTATGGCCCTCCCAGATCATACTTGGGTCTCTTTTTTCAGCCCATTTTTTTGCGGTATGGTTGAAGGGAGCATCCCATGACCAGCCATCCGTCCCGACGACGCGGACCCCTTTCTCTGTGAGGTACATGGTCGCTTCTCGGCCCATTCCGCAGCCGGCATCGACGTAGCCGGGCTGGCCGAAGACCTCTCCAGCTCGTGTATTCACAACGACGATGTCCAGTGGTTGTAGTTGGTAATCTATTCTAGACAGTTCCTCTTCGATATCCTTTGCGGATACGAGGTATCCATCCTCGAAGTGCCTAAAATCGAGTTTTACCCCCGGTCGGAAACAGTAGTCCAGCGGTGTCTCGTCGATAGTCGGAGCCCTTTCTTTGCCATAGTTCGTTGTTGAGTGGAAGTGCCACGGAGCGTCCATGTGAGTTCCGTTGTGGGTTGATAAGGTAATGCTCTCGACTGCCCAACCTTCACCCTCAGGTAGCTCTTCAGGCTTTAAGCCCGGGAAAAAACTGGCAAGGCCTGATGCGGTTTGGTCGTGGGTTAGATATTTAATCTTTGGGCTACCACCTGGATGGTCTGTGTACTCGTTATTTTCGATATCTACGGATAGATCGATATAAGTCGCCATTGTCTACTCCTACACAGTTTGCCAAGTTTAATATCGTAACACTCTCGAAGAATCAAAAATATTGAGTTCTAGCAGAAAGCCGGTTGACCGGGGTCTTTGTTGGGATGAAGTGCGAGGAAAAAGGCTTCTAACAATCGTACGTGGATAATTGATCTGGATTAGATGGCGTATTCTGTATTTAATTCGTCTGAGATTAATCCGGTAGTGATTTTTTTCGCATTATCGCGCTGGCTAGCTTTAGGGTTTCGCTCTAAGATTGAATGGATAAGGAGGCCCCATGTCTAGACGTATTGATCAATTTAAAGAAGTAAAACTGGCCAAGTTCGCTCACTTTGTCTTGCGTGCGCAAGATCTGGGTAAAACAGTGGCGTGGTACAAGAAGGTCTTGGGGTTGAGTGTTCAACACGAAAACCCAAACCTTGTTTTTTTGACTTATGACGATGAGCATCATCGTCTCGCGATCGTGCAGGCACAGAATTTAGAGGAGGTGCCTCGAGGAGCGGCCGGAGTTGATCATGTCGCATACACGCTTGAGACTTTAGAGGATTTGTTGGCGTTATATAAGCGTTTGAAAGGAGAAGAGATTTTGCCTGTATGGTCGGTTAATCACGGGATGACTACTTCTTTATATTATGAAGACCCTAACAGCGTTCGAGTTGAGTTCCAGGTTGACAATTTTGAGACGAAGGAAGAGTTGAACGCATATATCCACGGAGAGGCTTTTGCAAAAAATCCGATTGGAGTGGCGTTCGATCCTGAGAAACTGATGGCGCGTTTTGAAAATGGCGATTCCATGGAGGAGTTGGTCCAACTTGGCTCTGCCTCCTAGCTTTTAGATGTAAGGTAATCATGGATAGATTTGATGTAGTGATTGTTGGTGCAGGCTTTGCCGGGATGTATGGTCTGCACAAATTCCGTAGCCAAGGTCTAAACGTAAAAGTGTTTGAAGCAGGTAGCGATGTCGGCGGTACCTGGTATTGGAATCGTTATCCGGGTGCTCGGTGCGATGTTCCCAGCATTGAATATTCTTTTGGTTTTTCAGAGGAACTAGAGCAGGAATGGGATTGGCCAGAAGTTTTTTCCGCTCAACCCGAAATTCTGCGTTACGCTGGTCATGTGGCCGAACGATTCAATCTGAGACAAGACATTCAGTTTAATTCCCGTGTTACCGAAGTTTTGTTTAATGAAAACAGTGGCGATTGGCGCGTTAGTGTAGGGGAGAGCTATCGGTGCCAGGCGAAGTATTGTGTGATGGCGACAGGTTGTCTGTCCGTGCCCAATACACCGGAAATTGAGGGAGCTGATCAATTTAATGGTCAAGTCTTGCATACTGGCCGGTGGCCGAAAAAGGAAGTGGATCTATCGGGAAAGCGGGTTGGCGTGATTGGAACGGGTAGTTCAGGAGTTCAGGCGATTCCTGAACTGGCCAAAATGTCCGGACATCTGTATGTCTATCAACGCTCTCCGGTTTATACGGTACCAGCAAATCGCAAAGCGATGCGTGAAGAAGTTCAGCAAGAATTTCGAAAAAATTATAGAGAAATTAGACGGTTGCAACAGGACAATTTTGGTGGTGTTTCCAATTTTAGGCTCACGGACAGCGTTCGACGATCAAAATCAGATAAAAAGGATTCGCCTATTCCCTCGAAAATTCTAGGTTTGACAGAGGAGGCTACTAAGCAGCTGATTGCCGAACAGGGATTAGGTGTACTGCTTTCGTTCGCTGATGTTTATTCAGACGTGGAGGCGAACGAAGTGGCGAACCGGTTATTTAGAGAAGAAATTTCTCAGATAGTAGACGACCAAGTTGTCGCGGCAGGACTGCTTCCTAATGATTACGGGCTGGGCTGCAAACGACAAGTTTTGGATCGAGACTATTATGAAACGTTTAATCGGTCAGATGTCACGTTAGTTAATCTCAGAGAGACGCCTCTCGATAGCATTACTCCCAGCGGTATTAAGACGAGCGATTCAGAACAAGAACTGGATGTCTTGATTTACGCGACCGGCTTCGACGCGATGACTGGTGCGCTCCTCAAATCCAATGTGGTCGGTAAGAATGGGATTTCTCTTAGAGATAAATGGCAGTTTGGTCC
>CAZYHH010000055.1:0-13303 GCA_964647295.1 uncultured Pseudomonadales bacterium | reverse complement strand
AAAATTGTTAAGCAGCCTCAAACCAACTCGACCGCTTTTTTCCGGATGAAATTGAGTCGCGATGAAATTATCTTTGGCGATCACCGAGGCAAATTCATGCTCATACTCCGTTAACGCATACACCGATTCGTCATTCTCAGGCAGAGCGTAATAGCCATGCACAAAATAAAATTCGTCATCGGGTTCAATCTGGCTCAAGACAGCATGTTTTCTTATCAGTTTTACCGAATTCCAACCCATATGAGGAATCTTTAATTCTTTTCGATTAAAACGAAATTTCTTTACCGAGCCCGGTACCAAACTTAGAGTCTCCGTTTGATTTTCCTCCGAAAAATCCAATGAAACCTGCAATCCTAAACAAATCCCCAGAATCGGATTTCCCGCCACGAAAACTTCTTTTATCGCCTCATCGATACCTTCTTCAGAAAGACTTTTCATCGCGGGACCAGCTGCCCCGACGCCCGGAAATATCAATTTATCCGCACACCGAACCACTTCTGGATCTCCAGAAACTAAAGCTTCCACACCTACTTCGCTACAGGCTCTTTGAACGCTGCGCAAATTACCCGCCTTGTAGTCAACAATTACCAACACTTATAGTTTTTGATTGCGAAGAGAGCGCACGATATTATCGCAGTACAAGCTTAAGCACTATTAGTTAGTACCTTGGAAAAAACAGGTTATCTATTAATCAATCTAGGAACGCCGGACTCTACATCGCTCGGTGATGTAAGAAGGTACTTGGGAGAATTCCTGATGGACCCCTATGTCATCAGCGTCCCCTGGATTCTTCGCAAATTAATCGTAAGTTGTTTTATATTGCCTTTCAGACCCAAGTCGACCGCAGAGGCTTACAAGACCATATGGATGGAAGAAGGATCTCCTCTCTTGTTTTATACGAAACGCCTCTGCCAACAGCTAGAAAAAAAATATGACCTAAATATAGAAATTGCGATGAGGTATGGAACACCAAGCATTTCGAAAGCTCTAGAATCTTTCGAAAAACGGCATATCCAAAACCTTCACATTCTGCCGCTTTACCCACAATTTTGTGACGCAACCGTGACAACTTCAATAAACGAGGTCATCAAAAAAAACCATCAACAAGCGAATTTGTCGATCGTTTCACCATTTTACTCTTCACAAGAGTTCATAAGGTCGTCAAAATCCGTTATAGTGGAACACCTACCAGTTGAGTTCGATCATCTGCTTTTCAGTTACCACAGTCTGCCTGAAAGCCAGATAAAAAAATCGGACCAGACGGGTAATCATTGCCTTTCAAATCAAAATTGTTGCTCAATTGACTTGAATTCCAACGAACATTGCTATCGTCGGCAATGCTTAACAACCTCAAAGCTTATCGCTCAAGCTCTCAAACTGAGCAATTCAAAATATAGTTCGAGCTTTCAGTCTAAACTGGGTCCGATACCATGGCTTAAACCTTCTACAGAAGAAGTTCTAGGTGATCTTGCGAGGAGCGGAATCCAAAAATTGGTAGTTGCCTGTCCTAGTTTCGTAGCCGACAACTTAGAAACCCTCGAAGAGATCGGAAAGCGAGGAAAAGAAACCTTCATCAATGCAGGCGGACAAGATTTAACTCTCATTCCTTGCCTTAACGATCACCCAGATTGGGTTGCCGGCCTAGGTAAGTTACTAACTAATCACTCAAGCAAAGAAGCTAAAGCGGTGACCTCAGAATAAAAACTCTTTACCAGTTCTTGTGAAAAAATCGATTTTCGCGCGACGAACCTCACAGGCCGGGTCAATCCGGTACTAGCCAGATTCAATAATTTTTTTTCTGGAATAGCTAATGTTCTTGCAACGCCGACCGGCACCAGCCCATGCCCAAAGCCTGAAATCGCCATTTGAGCAACTGAAAAAAAAGACTCTAAAGACGAGATTCTCTTTAAGTTAAGATTCTGCATAGACTCCTCAATCGAAGCCCAAGCACCGCTTCTGGATTCAATCGTAATGACCTCTAGGGGATCCCCGATATGATAGTTAATTTTCTTTAACCCAGTTGGAATGATCACCATCGGCTCTTCCATGATCAACTCACTCACCAAATCCAAATCAGAATCCGAGCTCCCAGTACAAATCCCAATCATGTATTCGCCAGATCTCAGGCGGTCCAAAACTACAGGCGAACGTTGAGCGTGGAATTCAAGTTCTATACTAGGGAGTCTCTTCCTTACACTCGCAAACAAGTTTGCGCCCCAACTCGTCAGGATCGCCTCAGAAACCCCCAAAATCAGCTTACCTTTTCGCAGAGTATTATCTTCCAAAAAAACGCTTCTAAGCTCCGATAACAAAGGCGTTACACGCTCTATCAATCGAGTTCCATGGTGCGTCAACACCACCCTTCTACCATGTCGTTGAATCAACTCTCTATCATAATAATCCTCAAGTGCTGCAATTCGTTTGCTCACAGCAGATTGCGAAATATTGAGAGTGGTGCTGGCTTCAACCATGGTACCCTCTTTTGATAAAGTGATCAGCGTTTCAAGATTTTCCAACATACAAATAATTCCAATATCTCAACAATGATAGCCAATCAAGTATTTTTTTTCACACAATAAAATAAACCCTATGGCGAACGTTACGCTTTTATTAATCGTCTTTCTAACCAGCTTTGTCTCAGGCATATTCGGAATGGCAGGAGGCATGATCTTAATGGCAAGCCTGACTCTCTTCTATTCCGTGGCTGGAGCAATGATAATCCATGGATTAGTTCAAATCGCAGCCAACGGATCAAGGACCCTATTTCTTAAATCGCACATTCAACCAAGGCTAATCATCAACTATTTGATCGGCGCAGCGATAGCATTGTTTATTTTCATTTTCATTACGGTTGTACCAGACAGAGCGATCATTTTTTTGATACTCGGCTCATTTCCAATGATCATCAAATTATCGTCGCAATTCAAAAATCTCAATATCGCAAATCGAAAAACTTCGGTATTCGCGGGTTTTACCATGACGACACTCCAGCTATTAGCTGGAGTGTCTGGCCCAGTGCTAGACGCCTTTTACCAAAACTCAAAGCTATCGCGGCTTGAAATCGTAGCGAACAAAGCCCTTACTCAAACACTAAGTCATCTGTTTAAGGTGTTCTATTACTTCATTTTTGTTGGTGCAGATGACACCCTGCCTATCTGGTTCATCATCGTCGCAATGTTGGTTGCGATACTCGCAACTCGATTTGGTACCACCGTGTTAAATAAATGGAACGACATTGCATTCAGACAATACACCAATCACCTGATATCGATAATTTCATTAATCTGCTTAGTACAAGGAAGTTATCTTTTAATTCAGCAACACTAAACAATTCCAGCTATCTGAAAATTTCAACTCTCGGAATCTTTTTTTTCCGATAGACCAGCCACGCAATAGGAAATTCAATCAATATAGTCAAAGCAGCCAGTCCAAGACCTATATATAGTGAAATCTTCCCCGCCAAAGTATCTAAAGGCAAAACAAAGACAAAGAAAAACAAAAACAAACTCGTTGCTATAAATCCTGTAGCACTTGTCAGCAAAAACTGCGCTCTGGTATTGCGCTGAGAGTCCAGATCAAACAACAATGGGGAAAAAAACGATGGTGCCCGATAAACCACCGCATTTGATAGGTGAGCTCCCAGCAGGTGCCCCCACTCATGAAACAACAGTGCGCTCACTCCTGTGATTATCGCTGTCATTACATGAAAAAAGCTGGAATCAATTAAGTTTTGCCAGAGGACTACCGCAATAAACAATAAAACCGAATCTCTTATCGCAAAGATCCTAAAAGATCGCATGCTTTAGTCGACCCAAACCAATTCGTGTTTGGCTTCCGCAAGGAACTCACTGAAGCACATCTTAACTAAGGGGACGAACAACAAAAAGCAAATCACCCGGGTTCACTTGCTGTCCAGATCTAATATTAATCCTAGTTACTTCATACTCAAGAGTCGACTGGTAAAGCTCAGCACTCTGATTGAAGTCTGCCAATTTAAGCGGTGAAAAGATTTTCATCGCCTCGAGCTGACATAAAATCGTTTGCGAGTCGATTTTATCTCCTACATTAATGTAGTCGGGCTCCGATGGAGAAGGAGTACTATAAAAAATAGCACTCGAGGGAGACAATACCCGTACCTCATCAGTACCATCAATCAATATATTAGCCCTATCAATCCCTTGGTCACTCGTGCCAGCGGCTTGAACCATTTGTGAAATCAATTCGTCGACATCGCATCGCTCCAAAAGCTCTATTAAATAACTCGTATCATATTGACCATCGCGAAATTTCTGATCCATCAACACCAATTTTAATAGCGGAATATTAGTACTAACGCCAGTCAATTCAACTCGATCAAGGTATTCAACAAGTTGTTCTATCGCCGCCCCTCGAGATTCTGAGTGCACGATAACTTGAGCCAGCAAACTGTCGTAATAAGGAGAAACTTCCTTGCCCGAAGCCGCAGTTGATATAACCTGGACACCATCCTGCCTCGGAAACTCACAGTGACTAATCTGACCCGGTTGAGGCTTGAAATTCAATCTTCCATCAGTTTGTTTTTCTATCAATTCAGCCGTAACTCTAACCTCAATCGCATATCCATCATGTTTTTCATTCAACAAATCAATAGATTCTCCACTAGCTATGCGAAATTGTTCTCTAACAATTTCGACTCCAGACACTAATTCGGTAACGGGATGCTCTACCTGAAGCCGAGTGTTCATCTCCATAAAATAAACCGCTTGCGACTTGAGGTCATAGATAAACTCAACCGTTCCCGCTCCTACATACCCCACCTCTTCGGCTATCCTTCTGGTCGAAGTAACGACCACTTTCTCAAGCTCGGCGGGTAACATAGTAGAACCAGATTCTTCTAAAACCTTTTGTTTATCTCGTTGAACACTGCAATCTCGTATACCAAGCACCTTGGTGCAACCATGAGTATCTCTTAAGAGTTGAACCTCGATATGTCGAAGAGAGGTTACATATTTTTCGATATATACATCGCCATTACCAAAGGCACTTCTAGCTTCCGCGCCTACCCGGTGAAATAATTCAATAAATTCAGAAGCCTCCTCCACGACCTGTATTCCTTTACCACCACCGCCGTGTACTGCCTTAATAAGAACGGGATAGCCTATTTGCTCGGCAACCTCCGCCGCCTTTTCTGCATTAGTCAATATTCCATGACTACCCGGGACTACCGGAACACCTAGCGCCATGGCCGTGTTAATTGCATTTGATTTGTTACCCATAGTCTCCATGCTGGAAACAGGCGGACCAATAAAATTAATTCCATGACTTCTAATTAATTCGGCGAATGAAGCACTTTCCGAAAGAAAACCGATACCCGGATGTAACGAGTCAGTCCCCTCATTTTCCGCAACATTGAGAACACTCATCGCATTCAAATAACTCTCATCAGGAGTGTTTCCGCCTATACAAACAACTGCATCTTCTTCCTTGAGTAAGTCAACCGCTACAGACTGCATATCCGGATCACTTTGAACTAAGACAACATGCAATCCATTATCATGAGCTGCATTAATAAGTTTGACAGCTGTACAGCCCCTTCCGTGAATGAGGACCTTCTTAGTAGGGCGAATTAAATCTTCATCGGTATAGCGATTTTGATGTGCCACAACAACAGGCCTAAATTCTGCCACACCCCCGGAAAGGACCTTATCTACCACACTTGCGACCGTTTCATTGGGTATAGGAATTTCAGGGTCTATTTCTTTCAACGACTGATCCAAGTTTTTCAGAAAGGGATGTTCTACTAAGCCTTGCATGGAACCCCGATTTAAGAATAGATAATTAGATAGGGTTGACTTCAGTGGCAAATTAGACGGAACAACGATTTGGCCTGCGAACGGCATGTTGGTTCCCGAAAAGTAATATGTCTGAACCAACGGATGAGTAACAAAGCTCGCTTGAGCCCCTCCGGTACAATCTCCATACCCAAAAACAATTACCGGCAAATCATGATCTCGAACAAATCGAGTGATTCGATCATTCACTGCAGCCATCGAAAATAATGCTCCTGCTCCTTCCTTCGTCTGCATACCACCTGACGAGATAAAACAAACCACAGGCATGTGTTGCTCGGCGCACTCAACTAACAGCCGACAAAATTTCTCCGCACTGGCCATATCAAAAGACCCTGCCTGAAAAGAAACATTCGAAAGAAGTACACCGACTCTTGCTGTCTCTTTCCCTTTGAATTCCGCGACTCCGGCAATCGTCCCACAAGGTGATACATTTTTATTGAGCGCTCCTTCGATTGATTGGCGAAACCCAGGAAACGAGCACGGATCGGTACTCAACAAATCATCAAAACGCTCTTCCCAATTCTTAAAATACCTTTCAATAAAGTCTTTATAGTCGAAACGATTCTGCCGCCTTTGCTCCATCAGCGTCTTTTGCATAAGCAAATCACTATAGGCAATATTTAATCGATTCCAGAAATCTTTTCTTCTACCAATCAATCTAGGCGCTATCCTCCCTTGGTAAGTTTTATCCTGTCTTTCAGATTGAATATATGAAGCGAGAAGATTCTGAAAAATATGAGTTATCACGACAAAAAGAGCGTCAGCCAAGTGCGGAAAATTCAATTTCTTCCATTCTTCAACCGCAGTAAAAAAACCCGAACCCTTGGGCATACTTGATAATCGTTCGTACCAATCAAAAAACTGATCCACACTTAAATCAATTTCCTCTGAGCTAGCATTTTCAGATAGCTGGAAACTAGAAACAGCCGACCGAATCAATGCTCCAAGCGTCTCTTTTGACAGGCTCTGCGAGCTTTGTGCCTCCGATGCGATCGTATCAAGATTGGCGACTACTTGATTGTAGATAGAATCAAAAATCAAAAGATTTCTACATTCATGTAGAAAATCTTCCCTTAACTCTTCATCCAACAATATATCCAGAACCGTGATGGTTGAATCACTATCTCCACCAAAATCAACGGGTTTCGCGTTGACTAGTAACGGCAACCTCTCTTCGAGAAAAGCCCTATTGCTCTGGATAGTAGAGTCGAATTCACTTGAAGCCATAGAAAAAAGCGGGCCTGTTAAAGCGACATTCAACTCCGCTGTAACTTGTTTAGCTAAGAGACCCTCACCTCTCCCTTCCCATTCGTCCTGATTCAACAAGATCCGACCATCATAAGAAAACCGCTCTCGTAATTCTTCTAGCAAGTCGGACTGGTCACAAATCGCCTGTAACAACTCGATTGGCTTTTCTATATCGCCAATCTTAAATATGAGTTTCGTATCTCGAAAATTTATTAGATAGTTGACTAAAACCTCAAAGTTACTACCTGATTGGTTCTTCCATCGGTTATAAAGAAAAGCAACCACACTAGAGATTAATTCAGTCCTAGAGCTTTCATAATTCTGTCTGGGTTCACCAAAAATCAGTAGAGCGATTCGCCCCCTTTCTTCGTTGAGCGCCTGTTTTTTTTCTGAATAATTACGCCATACCTTCAACAAAAGATCATCGTAGATCACTTTGTCTGGGTCTTGAATCCAGCCCAAGAAAGTTTGTCTGCGTTCCAAATCAGTTCTTCGTTGGAGCTCTCCACTCGGAACCTCCTGAGCAGATAGCCGGCCATACTGAGCGGTGCTTGTGGATTTAATTCTTTTCCTCACTTGAAGATATCTGAGGTACCTATAGGCAACCCCAAAAACATTCAAATACTCAGTGGGGTTTTTAGTGAGTTTTAATGAAGCGCTAGTCTGTACCGCCAACAAGTTTTTAGACGGATTCAAATAACGCATTAGACTTTGGCGATAGTGATCCATGATATACGGATTATCCGCAACAAAATCTTTAACTCTGCGTTCCACTTTCGAAATCGAGCCTACGATTGCCAACCGCAAATTATCTAGGGACGAAGGTCTATCTTCAGGACTAAAATCAACAACCCCGTCTATATTTCCCTGCTGATACAATTCGTACGAAGCCAATCCAACGTATTGAGCACATTCCTGCCAAGAGAGATTCAACCGCCTAACAATATTCGCCAATGCAACCGGCTGAATCGTACTAAAAACCGCATCTCGCAAAGAGAGGATAATATTACTAGATGCAAGAGGAATAGCTCCCCCGGAATAGCCCAATCCGTAAATCACCCCGACATTAGGTACATCTACATTATTCATCTCCGCAATCAACCGAGAAATACTATGCGCTTGATTCTGCTGATTAGCTTGTTCCTTGGCGTCGGCTCCCGGAGTATCCATGAACGCAACTATTGGGATTGACTGCGTCGAACATATCTCCACAAATCTAGTTGCCTCAAGATGATGCTCGGGCATCCACGTACCCAATTCTTTTGACCTATCCTGAGCAATGAACCCGACCCTTCGGAGGTCTTCATTAGGGAACTCCATAGTCAAAATTGCTTGGTAATAAGGCCCTAAATTTTTTTCCTCCAGAACCGTTCCCATCTGGCGGATAATTTTAGGTGCCGGCGTGCGAGACTGATCTTCTGCCTTGGAAAGTACTCGCTCGATATATGTATCGATATCCAATTTAGCGAGCAAATCAACTTCTCGATTAATTCTTTCCTCGGAAAGTAGCCCAGGCACGGGCTCGTCTTCCTTAGAAAGATCAGGAAACAAGGAAAAATCTTTGGCTAAACTTTCAGCTATCAGAAATAGCCGATCCCCTTCTATGAGTTGTTTTTCCACCATTTCTTTAATGAATAAAACAATCGGCTACTCTAGCCACTTGTCAGAGGATTATCAATTAAGCATAAGAGCTTCATTCGAGCTTTTTACCCGATAATCCGTTTCCCTGTATAATTACTGGAAGATTTTTTCAATACAGGAACCCAACTTGGACCTTAAAAAATTATCCATCGCACTGCTAACCATATCAGACACTCGATCACTGAAAGAAGATAGATCGGGCGACATTCTTAGCGAGCTATTGGCCAGTTCTAACCATTCCTTGATAGATCGCCAACTCGTCAAGGATGACATTTACGAAATCAGGGCAATCACTTCAAAATGGATAACAGATGAAAATGTTCAAGTTGTTATTTCAACCGGGGGTACCGGTTTCACAGGCCGAGATAGCACCCCCGAAGCGATGGAGCCTTTATTCGATAAACAGATCGATGGATTCGGTGAACTATTTCGTCAGATTTCTTATGCAGAAATCGGATCATCAACGATCCAGTCTAGGGCTGTCGCTGGAATCGCTAATGGGACATTAATATTTGTATTGCCCGGAAGCTCCAACGCGGTTGAAACGGCATGGAACCATATCTTGAGGAACCAACTAGACGTCGAGTTCAAGCCCTGCAACTTTGCAGAACTGATACCAAGATTCAAAGAAAAACTTTAACCAAATATACTAACAGCAAACTGGCTCTTAACCTTTTAGCGCATTAGAATCAGTTGATATTTTATCAACGGTTAGAGACATCATCTTGAGCAAAAACATATACATCGCTAGCGCAGCAAGAACGCCAGTAGGGAGTTTCCAAGGCTCCCTATCTTCACTATCCGCATCGGAACTTGGTGCGCAAGCAATCAAAGGCTCGTTGGCTCAAGCTCATATTCAAGAGTCTGAAATTAGCGAAGTAATCATTGGAAACGTAGTAGGAGCAGGACTAAAACAAGCTCCAGCAAGACAGGCGATGAGAAACTCTGGTCTACCAGATTCTTGTGGTGCTACAACCATTAACAAAGTCTGCGGCTCGGGAATGAAAGCAATCATGCTAGCCACCGATCTTTTGAAAGCAGAGAGCGCAGAAACAGTCGTCGCCGGAGGAATGGAGAGCATGAGTAATGCTCCTTATCTCATCCCTAAGGCTCGAGCAGGCCTGCGAATGGGTCATCAAGAAATGCAGGACGCTCTCTTTTTAGACGGCTTAGAAGATGCTGAAACAGGCGGATCCATGGGATCTTTCGCCCAAAATACTGCTGATGAATACCAGTTAACTCGCCAGGACATGGACGAGTTTGCAACCCAATCAGTGCACAAGGCAAGAAAAGCGATCGAAGAAAAGTTATTACAGGCCGAAATCAACCCAATTGAAATAGGTAAAGAAACAGTTTGCGATGACGAGCAACCCGGCAGAGCAAAACTCGATAAAATTTCATCGTTGCGCCCTGCCTTTAAGGTGGATGGGACAATTACGGCCGCAAATTCGTCGTCAATTTCTGACGGTGCGTCCTCTTTAATTCTGACTTCAAATGAAAGTCTGCTCAGCACCGACCCGCTCGCTCGAATCGTCGGCCACTGCACCCACTCCATACACCCATCACAGTTTACCATTGCTCCAGTTGGTGCTATTAATAACCTAATGAGTGAATTGGGCTGGCAATTAGACGATGTCGACCTTTTCGAAATCAACGAAGCCTTCGCCATGGTGACGATGCTCGCAATCCAAGAACTCAAGCTCGATCCTGACAAAGTAAACATATACGGCGGTGCCTGCGCCCAAGGTCACCCTATCGGTTCCACCGGAAGCCGGCTCGTAGTCACTCTAGCTCACGCTATGAATCGCCTAGACAAGAAAAAAGGAATTGCAGCATTGTGCATAGGCGGTGGAGAAGCGACAGCCGTAGCACTGGAACGAACTTGACTCAACAAAAGGCCACAACTCCTCTTCCAATCATGGTTGGGTTCGGCGGCGTTAATCCTGCCGGCAGAGCCTCCTTTCACCATGCCTATCGAAGGCTCGTCATTGACAGTCTAAATCAAAATAAGCAAAGCACTACGTACGCTAGCTTATCCAAGTTAATGAGACTAGAAGCGAATAGCGATCATCGCGAAACAAAGCAATACATCAAGGATCACACGTTAATACGGAAAATAGAGATTTTCGATCCTGAATCTGTGGATTGGCAATCTACGGCAAACTTACAAGACCCAAACAAGGGACCGCTGACATTTATCATTCCATCGAAACAGCTACCTGAGACCGTGCCCGCCGAATGGACTTTAAAAAAAATAAATGACAAAGAAACACAGATCACTTGCAACGAATCTTTAAATGTCTTGCTACCCGACAGGAGGATTTCAAAGGTAACCAGTGCTGGCCAAGTGCCCACGGGTTTCGACCCTTCCGCACTCTATGCCAGTCGCAGTCACCCACGCGGTTTACAACTCACTGTGTATGGTGCGTCGGATGCGATTCAGTCAACCGGCTTTTCAATTGAAAGCCTGAGAAACCTGGTACGACCAGATGAAATAGCGGTCTATTCAGGAAGCGCGATGGGGCAGCTAGACGATGATGCTTACGGGGGGCTTCTACAAAACCCTTTATTAGGTAAAAGGCCGACATCAAAGCATTGCGCCTTGGGATTACCCGAAATGCCCGGGGACTTCGTCAATGCCTATGTATTAGGTTCGGTCGGAGAAACTGCGGGCATTATTGGCGCCTGTGCTACCTTTCTATATAACGTAAAAAAAGCCGTTGACGATATTCGATCAGGTAGCAAACGCATAGTGGTTGTAGGAAATAGCGAAGCACCTGTTGTGCCCCACGTTATTGAAGGATATCGAATGATGGGAGCTCTTGCCGAAGATGAAGAACTTAAGGCACTAGATGGTTCAGAGTTTTGTGACAATCGACGTGCCTGCAGGCCCTTTTCCTCGAATGCGGGGTTCACTTGCGCAGAAGCATCAATGTGGTTGGTCTTGATGGATGACGAACTAGCTTTAAGTTCTGGAGCTAGGATACTTGGATCGGTCCCCGATGTATTCGTACACGCAGACGGTTACAAAAAATCCATCCCTGGCCCGGGTATCGGGAACTACATTACTGTGGCAAAAGCTATGGCTTCAGCCAAAGCCTTGCTAGGCGAAAAAACCCTGCAAAACGGATCATTTATGCAAGCTCATGGAACAGGGACCCCTCAAAACCGCGTCACTGAGTCTCATATACTCAATGAGATGGCAAAAAATTTCGGTATAGACTCTTGGTTGACTGGCGCCGTTAAATGTTACCTAGGTCATTCGATGGCTCCGGCTGGCGGCGACCAACTCAGTGCAATCCTAGGAATTTGGGAAGACGGCTGGCTCCCAGGCATAAACACAATCGATCATATCGCAGATGACGTGCATAACAGCAACCTGACGCTGCCCTTCAAACACGTAGAATTAGATCCCTCAACGATGCCAGTAGGCTTCATTAATTCAAAGGGCTTTGGTGGCAATAACGCAACGGGGGTTTTTATCTCCCCACAAAAAACTGCAACTTTGTTAGCAAAAAGGTGGGGAACAAAAACTATCGCTAGACACCACAAACTTTCAGAAAAAATCGAGCAAGCAGCGGAACAATACAATCAAAAAGCAGATGACATAGAGACCAAACCAGTCTATCGATTCGGAGAGGGTGTCGTAGAAGGAGAAGATCTCAGTATCTCCACAAAAGAAATAGTCATTCCAGGCTTCGAACAACGTATCAATCTAGAACTTGAAAGCCCCTATGCTGACTTAAAAGAACAGTAAGTTAATGTACCACCTGATCGAATCTGGAGAGTTCTATAATTTTCTCCTGACATTGATCGATAAAAGCTCGGTTATCAGCGATCTCGGCAGCCTCCAGCAAACACTGACGGGCCACACCATAAGCTTCCATGTTGCTCCACAATTCTGCTTTGTCGAATAAAAAGGAGGCTTTTAGTCGATTGTTGTCACCCGATACCGCCATTTGCAAATCAATAATCTCTATCGATTTAGCCCATTGCTGACCGTTTACATAAAGCGCTCGGAGATTATTCAACATTCTTAAAAGCACTACCAAAGGCGATACAGAAACAAGGAGTCTCTTCCTTTCTTCGTTATGACCTTCCATTTTATTGGGGTCTAGTCTGACCAAACCTAGAGGATCGATCAACTCCCCTTCCACATTCACTAAAAAATGCCCGGGATAATTGACCCCTTTAGCCTCAAAACCACATCGATTAGCAGTTTCAATGAGCAATATTCCAAGAGTAATTGGAATACCCTGTTTCGCCTCAAATACCCTGACGATATCGCTATGCCATAATTTCATCTCAAATTCTTTGTCTTGAACGAAACCAGTCTCGCGATATCGCGATAAAAAATCCTCGACCGAGTCCGTACTCAAGATCCTCCGCCGAATTTTTTCCACAAACAGACTATAAGCGTTCTTAAATCCCTTGAGGTCTGTGTTCTCGTTGACTAGAAGGCTGACCTGCAAGGCCAATTCAAGTTCGGTTTTACCTTCTATTTCAATCGAATCCATCATTCAAAACAGATAACAAAATTTAACATCTAGTGTTCACGGGTCTCTAGAAAAGCAACTTCAGGC